>NZ_JANSJH010000149.1:0-3959 GCF_047462495.1 Synechococcus sp. H55.2
TGCCTAGGATTGAGAAAGCGACCTAGGGCGAGGTCATTGTGGCGCTGCGCGATGAATACGCTCATTGGAACCGAGCCATTATTCAATGGGCAACACTGGGAGTTCCTTACAACACGCCAGTCTACCTTAGTGTAGATCAAAAAGTTTTAGCAGGTCTGGGCCTAGGCACAGTTAAGGATTTCTGCCAAGCCGTGCGCGCTCAGGTGGTAGATGGCAATCGGCTGCAGTTATCGGCTTTGCAAAACCAGGGATCGTCCGAACCGGCAGGGGTGGCCTTCTTGGCGCTGATGGTACTCGCCGCCAACGACATGATGAGAGATGACAAGCTGGATGCCAATGACTTCTTCACCCATTTTTGCCAACGGTTGGAAATACCTGGCGACACCCGTCCGATAGGGATGAAAGCCGGAGATGAAGAAAGCTTGTGGCAGGAGTGGAACCGGTGGCTAGAGGAAAAAGGATGGATTGCCACCGCCAAACCAGGGGAAGGCTCGCGCCGGTATTTGAATTACCCCATTTCCCAGGCCTTGCTGCGGGAGGCGGACACCCAAAAGTTATGTCGCATGTTTTACGAGAAAAAGTGGACTACGGCCCGCAGCGAAACCCAGTTGCTGGTGGATTTGGCGAGCGAAAAGAACCTAAACCAACATCTGGCAGAGCTGCTGGACGACCGCCAGCGACACGAAGTCCTGGGCGCCGAAATCCTAGCCGTCCATCAAGAGTGGTTGGATGCAGGACGCCCGGAACCGCAACGATTTAGCCGAGCGTACCAGCCCCCCACGCGTCTGACTGCAGGGCTGTATCGCACCGAGGATCGGTGGGGGGATCCAGCATACTACCTTTATCCCAAGCTGCCGCGTCACTGGCCAGTTGCAGAGGTGACGGTAGAAAACTTAGGTCGCCTGCGCTTGGAGCGCGTAGGTTGGTTTTACCCCGTTGGCAAGCCACTCTCTGCTGGCGATCTAGCTGAGGGGAGAGCCTGGCCTATTCGCGGCCATGCCCACTTGCGGGAGCTCCAACTGCCGGCTCGAGATTTCTGGGTCTTGGTGCCCGATCCTGAGAACCCTGAGTCCGGTGCTCTAGCCAGTTGGGGAGCGCCCAAACTTGGCAGTCACTTCACTGTGTTGTTTCGGGAAGCCCTGTGGCCGGATTTGCAGCGGCTGCGCGAAGAAAGCCTGCTGCAATGGTCGGGCGAGCGCCAGCCTGCGTTTGCCGAAACTTCTGACTGGTGGGAAATCCAAGAATGTCAGGTGCTGGCCCCCGTATGGGACGGTTTGTTTTTACAACATCCCGAGTTGAAAGAAGCCTTGCAGCCGCGCGATCGCCTGCACATTGCCTTGAGTGGCGGATTACGGGTACCCCAAGGACGGGCTTGGCTGAAGGATCACTTACCACAGGTGACCGTGTACGGATTTCAGCCTACGGCAGCGGTGACCCTGACTGAAGTGGTCACTGGGAACATATACCTTCAAGGAGACCAGCGCTCTACCAACCAGCCTTGGGATTTGCCAGCAGACTTACCTCCTGGTACTTATCGAATCCAAGTTCGGAGCGGAACTGCCCACCAGGAACGCTCTTTAAAGATTCTGAATTGGGATGATTTGTCATTAGCTTGTGTAGTAGGAGAATGATCTTATGTCTAAGCTGATTTACTGGCTCTTTCACACTCGTTGCAAGAAATTTAAGCCACAAAAGCTGTTAGAGCACTTACAGAAGCGAATTACTCAAGAAAATTTAGTAGATGTCATATCTCATGTTCGAATTGAGAAAGGTATCAAGAAAAAAGGCGAGTACTACTTCTACTTGGGTATTGATCCGAAGGCACGCCCTGATTGGAAATCTAAACAAAAAGATAATCTTGAGAAATTTCTTAAAACAATAAGCGGTATTAATAAGGCTGCAAGGCAAGAATTTTACTGGGAAGAAATTCGACACATGGTGGGTATCGCCTACGATTTAGAGCAGGATATCCAAACTATAAGGTATTTCGAAGTCAAACGGCTGCCTAAAGTCAACCCATTTCGTTTGGAAACACCTATAGCTGAGTCGGCAGAAAGCGATCGCTCTCGAGCGTGCGAACAACTGCTTTGGTGGCTATCGGCAGCCGGTTCCGGTTCTTGGGAAACCTTTCAAGCCGTATGCGATCGCCTAGACCTACCCCAACCACGTCGGTTGTTGCGTCGGCTACAATTGCTGGGGCATCTCACGGTGGCTCGAGATGGCAGACGCTGGCAGATGCAGCCGCCTTCCTTGCAGCCGGTCGGTGAAAATTGCTACGTGCTGTACGGTCAGCGGAATGCAGCTCTCCAGAAAGATCTTCAGCAATTGGGTCGCCTTGAGGAGATCCCCCAATCTCGAAAGGATGCGCCACCCTGCTGGCAGTTCGAGCTGCAGACTGATGTTGCCACGGCGATCGCCAAGTTGCGAGCCAGCTACCCTACCCTAGGCATCCGCCCGGTCGAGGCTCCTCCCCAGTGGGACAATTGGGTGGCTACACTGGACGTTGTCGATTGGGTGCCACTCCACCGCTATCGGCTGAAGCGTTATGATGGGAGCCACTTCGCAGACGTGCCGACTGCTGAGGAAACAGGTTTCTACGAATTGCATGAGAAGGGATCCCCACAACAGCATGCCCTGTTCTACGACCGCGAGCAAGACAGGTGGTACAGCGGCGAGTGGTACGGCTTACGTTTTTTGGCTTTGACTCGCCTTGCTTCCGAAAACCTATCAGTTAAGTACGACCCAAATAGCCGAGAATTATCGATCCCTATCAGCCAGCGCTGGCCGCTAGCCTACGAACGCTATTTGGTCATGCAATCCGGCTGTTTGCCTTGCTACAGACCTGAAACAGAGGAACTGGTTTATCAGAACATTACGCCAACTGCATGGCAAATCATCGGCGAGCGGCTGCCGCTGCTCGATTTGGAGAAATAGCTAAGGTTTTTGCCCAAAGCCAAGGAGAAATCATGTACGACCTCATCGGCACCTATCAGCGATTGGATCGAATCTATCAGCTTTACATTAAGAGTGCTTTTCCCTTACGGTATCCTGCTCTTAGCGCCGAGCGCGATCGCCACTTGCATTACAGCCCTGATCATCCTCTGCTCAGTGTTCCTCCTCTACTGGAGCCCACACCCGTCTACCCTTCTTCTGGCAAAACCCTCGAGGAAGCAGCAAAAGATTTACCCGCTGGCTATGAAGACTTGGCCCACCTCGGTCGTTCCTTGTTCCCGAACTTACCCCTCTATGAGCACCAATGGCAGAGTTTGAAAGCAGCCATCGTTGATCAAAAGGATATTGTGGTAACGACGGGAACTGGCTCCGGCAAGACCGAGTGTTTTTTGTTGCCAATCCTAGCCCACCTTGCGCGGGAATCCCGTAGTTGGGATCGGATGTCTGAAAGCAGGGATACGTTTTGGTGGCAGGAGGAAGACAATCCAAATTGGGTGCCACAGCGCCAAGAGCAAAAACGACCGGCGGCAATCCGGGCGCTCATTCTCTATCCCCTAAATGCTTTGGTGGAGGATCAATTGCGCCGGTTGCGCAAAGTGTTGGATGGCCCAGAAACCCATGAATGGCTTGATCGCGAGCGGGGTTGCAATCGCATCACCTTCGGTCGTTACACGGGTCAGACCCCCCTCCCCGGCTACCCCACTTCCGATAAGGTCAAGGAATTAGCCCGGCAATTGCGAGAGTTGCAAGCGGAGCAGGAAAAGGTTGCCGTCCAGAGCCAAGACCCAGATTTGAGGTTTTACTTTCCGCGCTTGGATGGAGGAGAAATGCGCTCGCGCTGGGATATGCAAGCGCATCCCCCGGACATCTTGATTACCAACTATTCCATGCTCAACATCATGCTGATGCGGCAAATCGAGGCCGGGATGTTCGAGCAAACGAAAAGGTGGCTGCAAGAGAATCGCGAGCGCAAATTCTTGCTCGTGGTCGATGAGTTGCACACTTAC
>NZ_JANSJH010000150.1:0-3913 GCF_047462495.1 Synechococcus sp. H55.2
GATTGCCCAGCTATTGGCGATCACCGGCAGCCTGGTAGTTATAGCCATCTCAAATGGTAATAAAACATTTCTCTGCGTCGTCATTACTACGCAATGCTGTCGCGAACGCGCCGCTCTAACTCCCCTCTCCCTCTGGGAGAGGGGCTGGGGGTGAGGGCCAGCGGCAAAGTGTCTTCGTCTTGTTTGAAACGACTATATGCCCCTTGGCTAGACGGCTGCCTCAAAGGGATCCGCGCTGCGCTGAAGCTGGGTGGATAATTTGGGAATCACCTGCAGCTTGAACTGTTGCTCGAAGGCCTTTTTCTTCTCGTTCAAGCTCCACAGCTCCAGGGCACAGTCGTCGTTGGGATGCCTGGGATCCAAAATCAGCTCCATCTGGCGGGGGCCTTCTCCCAGAAGCTGAAAGCGGCAGTGGAGCCCTTGGATGGCCTGCAGGCGGCGGCGATCCAGAGCACAGGCCATGCGCAACAAGGGGCTAAGTTCCAACACCACTTGGCGATCCCGCTCGTCGCTGAGGCGCTGGAAGTTCTCGTGCTTCTTCTTGGGGGGCGACTTGCGGTGGTAGCGGGCCAGGTTGGCGATCACCTCCACCTCTTCTTCGTTAAAGCCCAACAGCTCCCCGTGGCGGATCAGATAGTAGGAGTGCTTGTGGTGGGCGGCATGGCTGATGAAGTGGCCGCAGTTGTGCAGCATGGCGGCCGCCCAGAGAAGAGCCCGCTCCCGGGATCCCCAGGAGTGCAGGATGCCGCGGGTTTGATCGAAAAGGCTGAGGGCAAACTCCGCCACCCGCTCGGCATAGGGGATCTCCACCTGATATTTTTCCGCCAACTTGAGGACGCTGCGCCGCCGCACCGAGCTGTGGTAGCGCAGCCGATCTTCAATGAGCCCCTGGCCGATCATCCAATCTACGATCAGCCCTTCCCGCAGCGCCCGCTCGCAAAACTGGATCCGCTCCACCCCCAGCAGGCTCATCACCTCCTCCAAGATGACCGCCCCGGCCAGGATGATCTCCCCGCGTCTTTCTCCCAGACCGGGCAGCTTTTGCCGCTCGGCTACCGTGAGAGAGCGCAGCTCTTTGACATAGCCCCGCAGGGCTTCCAGGCTGAACTCATACCCCTGCAGGCGAGTGGGGGGAGCACCCAACCGGCGGCGGGCATCCAACTGGGCCAGGCACTCGATGGTGCCGGAGGTGCCCACCAAGGTCAGGGATCCCGGCTGTTGGGAAGCAGCAACGATGCGCCTCATCTGCTCGATGGGAGCTTCCAGCATGCCGCGGATGTGTTGTCGCAGGGCCTGCAGCTCGGCAGGGGTGGGTGGGTCGTGGCGCAAAAACGCTTGGGTCAGGCGCACCGCTCCCACCTTGATGCTGCGCAGGAACTCCGGCTCTTGGCCGTTGCCCAGAATCAGCTCGGTGGAGCCGCCACCGATATCCACCACCGCGTGCAGCCGGTTGTGGAACTCCATGGCCGAGAGCACGCCCAGGTAGATGCGGCGGGCTTCCTCCTGGCCTGAGATCAGCTCTATCCGCAGGCCCAGCTCCCGCTCGATCCGCTTCAAAAACTCCGGCCCATTGGGGGCTTCGCGCACGGCACTGGTGGCCACCGCAACAATATCTTGCACCTGAAAGCTTTCAGCAAGGCGGCAAAACCGCTCCAGAGCCACCCGCGCCCGTTCCATGGCGGCAGGCGTCAGGGCGCCTGTCTGGCTGCAAAACTCTCCCAGGCGGACGGTGGCTTTTTCGCGGGAGATGATGGTGAAGCTGGGGATGTGGGGGTTGATGCGCACCACCACCATGTGCAGGGAGTTGCTGCCCACATCGATGGCGGCGATAACCGGAGCAACTCCAGATTCAGAAGAGGAGACCGGTTTCGCTTCAGAGGCGGCGGCAGAGCGTTCGGCAAGGTTGGCGAGCGAAGAGACCATGAATCGAAGGGGTTGCCACACTTCTAGAATACTGTGTGCTTTCCCCCCTTTTTCCTGGCCGGGTTGTGGGTTGAGGTTCGAGGGGGCAATTCCCCCTGCCTGGGATCCCGTCTGCCCTGGGCTCAGCCTAAGATAGGGACACGGATAGTCGTTTTTTTGTCGTTAAGCGGGTTCCGATGTCTCAACCAGCCGCGTCGCCTCAGCAGGCCAACAGCCCTCTCAAGCTGCTGCGTACCCACGAATCTCCCAAGCTGGAGCGCATCCGCCACACCACTTCCCACGTTTTGGCGATGGCGGTGCAAAAGCTGTTTCCCAAGGCCCAGGTCACCATCGGCCCGACGACCGACTACGGCTTCTACTACGACTTTGACCATCCCCAGCCCTTCACCCCGGAAGATCTGGAGCGCATCAAAAAAGAGATGCAGGCGATCATCAAGAAAGGATTGCCGGTGATCCGCGAGGAGGTGAGCCGGGAAGAAGCCAGGCGCCGCATTGAAGCCCTCGGCGAGCCTTACAAGTTGGAGATCCTGGACAGCATCCCCGAAGGCGAGCCGATCACCATTTATCATCTGGGGGACGAGTGGTGGGATCTCTGTGCCGGCCCCCACGTGGAAAACACTAAGGAGATCAACCCCAAAGCTTTTGACCTGCTCAGCGTGGCCGGCGCCTATTGGCGGGGGGACGAGACCAAGCCCCAGCTTCAACGCATCTACGGCACCGCCTGGGAGACGCCGGAGGAGCTGAAGGAATACAAGCGGCGGCTGGAAGAGGCCAAACGGCGGGATCACCGCAAGCTGGGCAAGGAGCTGGGCCTTTTCATCTTTTCCGACGAGGTGGGGCCGGGCCTGCCCCTTTGGACCCCCAAAGGAACTACCCTGCGCTGGGTGCTGGAGGATTTTCTCAAGCAGGAGCAGCTCAAGCGGGGCTATCTGCCGGTGGTGACGCCCCACATCGCCCGCGTGGATCTGTTCAAGATCTCCGGCCACTGGCAAAAGTATCGAGAAGACATGTTTCCCCTGATGGCGGAAAGCGAAGAAGCGCGGGCGGCGGAGCAGGGCTTTGTCATGAAGCCGATGAACTGCCCTTTTCACATCCAAATCTATAAAT
The DNA here is from genome assembly GCF_047462495.1 of Synechococcus sp. H55.2. NCBI lineage: Bacteria > Bacillati > Cyanobacteriota > Cyanophyceae > Synechococcales > Synechococcaceae > Synechococcus > Synechococcus sp. H55.2. The sequence goes on from NZ_JANSJH010000150.1 coordinate 3,031, forward strand.
CGGAGCTGCGCTCCTACCGCGATTTGCCGCTGCGCTATGCCGAATTCGGCACCGTCTATCGCTACGAACAATCGGGGGAATTGGGAGGCTTGACCCGCGTTCGCGGCTTCACAGTGGACGACGCCCATTTGTTTGTCCGCACCGATCAGTTGGAAGAAGAGTTTCTCAAGGTTGTCGATCTCATTCTGGTTGTTTTCGAGAAGCTCAGACTCAAGGATTTTCGCGCCCGCCTCAGCTTCCGCGATCCCAAGTCCGATAAATACCTGGGATCCCCGGAAGAGTGGGACATGGCCGAAAATGCCATTCGGCGAGCGGTGGAGAAGCTATCAATGCCGCATTTTGAAGGGATTGGGGAGGCGGCTTTCTACGGGCCAAAGCTGGACTTTATTTTCCGCGACGCGCTGGATCGGGAGTGGCAGTTGGGCACGGTGCAGGTGGATTATCAAAACCCGCAGCGCTTTGATTTGTACTATGTAGCCGAAGACGGATCCCGGCAGCGGCCGGTGATGATCCACCGCGCTCCCTTTGGCTCGCTGGAGCGGCTCATTGGGATCCTCATCGAGGAATATGCCGGGGATTTTCCTTTCTGGCTGGCACCGGAACAGGTGCGCATTTTGCCCGTTTCCGACCAATACCTGGGCTATGCCACCCAGGTGCGGGATCACCTGCGGGAACAGGGGATCCGCGTCCACATCGATGCCGACAGCGACCGCCTGCCCAAAAAGATCCGCAACGCCGAGAAGGCCAGGATCCCCTTCATGCTCATTGTGGGAGAACAAGAACAGGCAACCGGCACAGTGAGCGTGCGCCAGCGCCACGGCCAAGACCTGGGATCCCTGACGGTGGCGGAGTTCCTGGCCCAGGCGCGAGCGCTGGACTAGCG
>NZ_JANSJH010000151.1:0-3852 GCF_047462495.1 Synechococcus sp. H55.2
GGTTGATCCCTACCTTTTCCCCGCAAGGGGACGGAGTTGGACTTGGTGACAGATTAGGAACTGTCCTGGGGGTGTCTGGGGAAAAAGCCCAAGTTCACTAGACTGTAAATGTGATTTAGGGTACAGATTTATGACGACTGTCTCCGCTGCTGCTACCCCCGCTAGCACGACGCTGCTCAACATCTGGCAAGTGTTGGCCGAAAAGTTTGCCGATCACACTGCCCTCAGGGATCCCCATGCCCAGCCAGTCTTTGAGATTTCTTATGGTCAGCTCTTTCGCCGCATTCAGACCTTGGCTGCCGGTTTGCAAGCTTTGGGCATTCGCCCCGGGGATCGGGTGGCCATTTTTGCCGATAATTCCCCCCGCTGGCTGATGGCGGATCTGGCCACGCTGTTTACGGGAGCGGTCAATGTGCCCCGCAGCGCCGTGGCGGATCCGGCTGAGCTGGGCTACATTTTGCGCCACTCCGGCAGCACGGCTTTGATTGCCCAGGATGTGAAGACCCTGAGGCGGGTGCAGCCGGTTGTGCAGGAGCTGGGCCTGGAGCGGCTGCTGCTGCTTTCCGATGAAGAAGAGGCAGGAGTATTGAACTTTTCTCAGTGGCTGCAGAAAGGGCGGGAAGGCCGCTACGAGCCGCCGCGGCTGGAGCGATCCCAGTTGGCCACCATCATCTACACCTCTGGCACCTCTGGTCGCCCCAAGGGGGTGATGCTCAGCCACGGCAACCTGATGCACCAGGTGGAGAACTTGAGTGTGGTTGTACAGCCCCGGCCAGGGGATAAGGTGCTGACCATTCTGCCCACTTGGCATTCTTATGAGCGGGCCTGCGAGTATTTTCTCCTCAGCCAGGCCTGTACGCTGGTCTATACCAACCCTCGCTTTATCAAGCAGGATTTGCAACAGGAGCAGCCCCACTATCTGGTGGCAGTGCCCCGCATCTGGGAGACGGTTTACGAAGGGATCCAGAGACAATTAAAGGAAAAAAGCCCCCTCATGCAGCGGCTGATCCGCACCTTGATGGCGGCCAGCGAAGGCTACGTGCTCGCCGGGCGGATAGCCGGCAACCGGTCGATTTTGCATTACGATGTCAGCCCTTGGGTGCGAGTGGGGGCCCGCCTGCAACAGGGGCTGCTCTGGCCTGTGCACCGCCTGGCCGATGCGCTCATCTACCGCAAGGTGCGGCAAGCTTTAGGCCCCAATTTTCAACAGGCCATCAGCGGCGGCGGATCCCTGCCCGCCTATCTGGATCTGTTTTACGAGGTGGTGGGCATTTCCATCCTCAACGGCTACGGCCTCACGGAAACCTCGCCGGTGCTGTGCGCGCGCCGTCCCGACAACAATGTGCGCGGCACGGCTGGCCCCCCCTTGCCAGGCACGGAGTTTCGCATTGTGGATCCGGAAACCCGGCAGCCGCTGCCCCCCCGTGCGAAGGGGCTGATCCTGGCGCGGGGGCCGCAGGTGATGATGGGTTACTACAACAATCCAGAGGCGACCGCCCAGGTGCTCAGCCCCGACGGCTGGTTTGAAACAGGGGATCTGGGCTGGCTCACCCCCGACGGGCAACTGGTGATCACCGGCAGGGCCAAGGACGTGATCGTGCTGCTTAACGGAGAGAACGTCGAGCCCCAGCCGCTGGAAGATGCCTGCCTGCAATCCCCTTACATCAGCCAAATGGTAATTGTCGGCCAGGACCAAAAGAAACTGGCCGCCCTCATCTACCCCAACCTGGACGCCCTCAAGGCTTGGGCCGCCGGGCAAGGGATCCCGGCTGCTGAGGCCGAGCTGCTGGCCCACCCGCAGGTGCGCGCGTTGATCTTGCGGGAGGTGCAAACCCGCATCCAGGAACGTCCCGGCTACCGGCCCCACGAGCAAATTGCCGACTTCCGCTTTTTGCCAGAGCCCCTGAGCGTGGAAAATGGCCTCCTGACCCAGACGCTGAAGATCAAGCGCAACCCGGTAGCCGAGCGCTATGCCCACCTCATCCAGGAGATGTATCCGACAGGGAGCTAAGTTTGGGATCCCCGTTGTTGCTCCAGGTGGCGCCGGAAGGTCTCCGGGGGAATGGCCCCCCGGTAGGCCCCACAGTAGTAGAGGGTGAGCACCGCCTTGTAGGCCCAATCGGTCGGCACCACGTCTGGGAAGGGGCTGGGCAGGGTGTCTGCTTGGTTGGCGGCGCAGGCCTGCAAGATCTGCTCCGTGGTGAGCTGTTCGGCCAGATCGGGGGGCAGCTCCCGCAGGTTGGGCTGGGCCAAAGCCGCTCCAGATAGGCTCAAACTGGAGAGAGCTGCGCCCACAAGAGCTTGGGTGAGGAGGTCTTGCACTTGCATTGGAAATGATCGACGAGGAGAAATCGGTCGGGTAAGTCCCTTCTCTAGGGTAGTACGGATGCAAAGAGCGTTTGGATCTGGATAGAAGTCTCAGCCGCTCTGTTCCCAGATTAAGATGCAAAAAAACCCGGAAGCAAAAGGAGACGGCGGGATCCCCGAACGGCCAATCCTCTCCTTGCGGGGTTGATGAAGTGTTGAGAACAGGTCGAGGCCAATGAGCTCATCCAAAGGGCCAAGTTTTGACAGCCTGGATCCGCCGGATCCCAAGCTAATCGATGCCTGTGTGCACTGCGGGTTTTGTCTGACCACCTGCCCCAGCTACCGCGTCCTCGGCAAGGAGACAGACTCGCCGCGGGGGCGCATCTATCAGATGGACGCCCTCAATCAGGGGCAGATTTCCCTTTCGGTGGCCACGGTTTCCCATTTCGATACCTGCCTGGGCTGTTTGGCCTGTGTTACCGCCTGCCCCTCAGGAGTGCGCTACGACCGGCTGATTGCCGCCACCCGCCCGCAAATCGAGCGCAACTACCCACGCGGTCTTTGGGATCGCCTGTACCGCCAATTTATCTTCTTCCTCTTCCCCTACCCGGAGCGGCTGCGGCCTCTGCTTTGGCCGCTTTGGCTCTATCAGAAGATGGGGATCGGCGCCTGGATCCGCCAAGGGCTGGAAAAAGTCTCCCCGCGACTGGCAGCTATGGAATCGCTCATGCCCCCTCTGGAGGTGGAGCAACTGCTGCCCAAGCGCTACCCGGAGCAGATCCCGGCGGTGGGCGAGCGCCGCTTTCGCGTGGGGCTGATCCTCGGCTGCGTGCAGCGCCTGTTTACCCCGCAGGTGAACGAGGCCAGCATTCGCGTCTTGACCCACAACGGCTGTGAGGTGGTGATCCCGCCTGCCCAGGGCTGTTGTGCGGCCTTGCCCCACCACCAAGGGCAACTGCAGCAGGCAGAAGCCCTAGCCCGCCAGATGGTGGATGCTTTTGCCGGCTACGAACTGGATGCCATTTTGGTGACTGCCTCCGGCTGCGGCCACACCCTCAAGGAGTACGGCCACCTTTTGGCCAAGGATCCCGACTACCACGAGAAAGCGGCCCAGTTTGCGGCCAAAGTCAAGGATATCCAGGAGTTTCTCGCTCAGGTGGGGCTGACTGCTCCCCTGTACCCCCTGCAGCCGGATCCCTTGGTGCTGGCCTACCAAGATGCCTGCCACATGCTGCACGGGCAACGCCTCAGCCAAGAGCCGCGGCAACTGCTACGCCAGATTCCGGGGCTGGAGCTGCGGGATCCCGTCGATGCCGCCCTCTGCTGTGGCAGCTCCGGCGTCTACAACCTGCTGCAACCCCAGATAGCAGATGAGCTGGGATCCCAGAAGGTGGCCAACCTCCTCAACACTGGTGCCCAGGGGATCGTCTCCGCCAACATCGGCTGCCGCCTGCAAATCCAGAAGCACCTGCAGGGCAAAGCCGGGATCCCCATTTATCACCCGATGGAACTCCTGGATCGCGCCCTGCAACCGGCGGCAACTCC
>NZ_JANSJH010000152.1:0-3798 GCF_047462495.1 Synechococcus sp. H55.2
GGAGAGGGGCTGGGGGTGGTCGCGTGAGCGGCGCGGAGCGCTTGGGCTGACTCCCCCTGGGAGAGGGCAAAATCTCAACTGATCCCTTCCTGGCATTTGGCGATGGGCATGCGCCAGCCGGTGCCAAAGGCGCGATCGGTAACCCGCAGGCCGGGGGGAGCCTGGCGGCGCTTGAACTCGGCCTTTTGAACCAGGCGCAGCACCTGTTGTACGGTGTCGGGATCAAACCCTTGGGCCACCAGCTCGGCAGCCGACTGGTGCTGTTCGATGTGCCGCTGCAGGATGGTGTCCAGCAGGTCATAGGGGGGCAGGCTGTCGCTATCTTGTTGGCCGGGCCGCAGCTCCGCCGAGGGAGGCTTGGTAAGGATGGGGAGTGGGATCCGCTCCCCCTGGCGGTTGATCCAGCGGGCCAGGCGGTAGACCCAAGTTTTGGGCACATCGGAGATCACCGCCAGGCCGCCGGACATATCCCCGTAAAGGGTGCAGTAGCCCACCGCCAGCTCCGACTTGTTGCCTGTGGTCAAGAGCAGCCGGCCAAACTTATTGGAAAGGGCCATGAGCAGGGTGCCGCGAATGCGCGATTGCAGGTTTTCTTCCGTCGTGTCGGGGGGCAGGCCGGCGAAAGCTTCTGCCAGCAGGTGCTGGTAGCTCTCCATAATCGAGTGAATGGGCAGCTTCAGGGTAGGGATCCCCAGGTTTTGCGCCAGTTGGTAGGCATCGGTCAGGCTGCCCGGGCTGGAATAGGGAGAGGGCATGAGCACCCCCAGCACTCGCTCCGGGCCCAGGGCATCGGCGGCAATGACAGCAGTAACAGCCGAGTCGATCCCCCCCGAGAGGCCCAGCAAGACTTCGCGAAAGCCACATTTGCTGACGTAGTCGCGGGCGCCCAGAACCAGCGCCTCGTAGAGCTCTGCTTCCGGCTCCGTTGGCCAGCGGGATCCCGGCGGGCTCTGTTCCTCGTCGGGGGGATGGGTCAGCGCCTCCACATCCACAATCAGCCGATCCGGCGCGAAGGCAGCGGCTTGGGCCACCAGCCGGCCCCGGCCATCTAGGGCGCAACTGGCCCCGTCGAAAATGAGGTCGTCATTGCCCCCCACCTGGTTGACGTAGAGGATGGGCAGGGCATGCTTGCGGGCCAGGGATCCCAGCATCTCCACCCGCAATTTTTGCTTGCCCAGGCTAAAAGGAGAAGCCGACAGATTGATGAGTAAATCGGCGCCACAGCGGGCCATCTCTTCCACCGGATCGCGGTGGTAGCGGCGGTGGCGCCAAAAGTCGCGGTCGTTCCAGATATCTTCGCAGATGGTGAAGCCCAGCCGGCGACCACGGTACTCGATGGGCCGGGGCGGGGATCCCGGCTCGAAGTAGCGATCCTCGTCGAAGACATCGTAGGTGGGCAGGAGCGACTTTTGAAACCAGTGGCGGATCTGACCCCCTTCCAGCCAGGCCGCGGCGTTGTAGAGGGGCCGCCCCTCCGGCAGAGGGTTGGGCTGCACGGATCCCACCACCACCGGAATGCTATCCCGCAGCCGGGCGGCCAACTGCTGCAAAACTTGGCCTGCCCTCTCGACCAGGGCCGGGTAGAGCAACAGGTCGCGAGGCGGGTACCCCAACAGGGCCAGCTCAGAGGCGATGGCCAGCTCCGCTCCTGCCGCTGACGCTGCTTCCACCGCCAGACGGATGCGCTCGGCATTGCCGCTGAGATCGCCAACGGTGTAGTTCAGTTGCAGCAGCGCTATCTTCACCCTGGCCCCCTTGGCCGAGAACGGCTGTCCTAGCAAGTGGTGGATTTCACGATAATAGGCCAGCTCCAAGGGGAGATTTGGCTCCCCGTCAGCGTCTCTCCGGCTCCGCCAACGCAGTTGCCGGCAAATCGGCCTCCGGGTGGAAGTAGCGGTAGATCTGGCGCGCCAGCTTGGGGCCAATGCCGGGCACCCGGGCCAACTGGTCTTCTGAGGCCACCTGGATGCGAGCAATCGACCGAAACTCTTCCATCAGCAGCTTTTGCCGGTACTTGCCCAGGCCGGGGATCTCGTCAAGCGTAGAGGCCTGTTGGCGCAGCTTCCGCTGCTGGCGATGGTAGGCAAGGGCAAAGCGGTGGGCCTCATCTCGCAGGCGTTGCAACAGCAGGCGAGCCGGATCTTGCGCAGCCAACCGCAGCGGCACGGGATCCCCCGGCAGGAAGATCTCTTCTTCTCGCTTGGCCAGGGCAATCACCGGCAGGTGATCCAAACCCAAATCCGCCAAGACGGCCATGACTGCCGACAGTTGCCCCTTGCCCCCGTCGATGAGCACCAAATCCGGCTGATCCTCGGGAGTCATCTTGCTGAAGCGACGCCGTGCCACCTCGGTATGGCTGGCAAAATCATCGGAATGGCCGGGGCGTACCTCAGGGTTGCGAATCTTATAGCGGCGGTAGTGTTGCTTGGCCGGCAGGCCATCGATAAACACCACCTGACTGCCCACAGCATCGGATCCCTGAATGTGGGAAATATCGTAAGCTTCCAGACGGCGGGGCGGCTCCGGCAGATCCAAGACTTCCGCCAAGCGCTCCAAGGCAGCAGTGTTCTGATCGGCCAGGCGCTGGCTGCGGGCTAGCTCCAGCTCGGCGTTTCGCTCCACCAACTCGATCAGCTCTGCTTTGCTCTGCCGTTGAGGGGTGATAAGGCTTACCTTGCGGCCCTTTTTCTGGCTCAGCCAAGACTCCAGAAAATCGCGATCGGGCAATTCATACTGGGTCAAGATTTCCGAAGGAATTTCCACCGGATCACAGTATTGGTAATGTTCTTGTAAAACTCGCTGCAAAATCAACGCCGGATCATCGCCCCGATTTTCGGCAACAAACCCCAGCCGTCCCACCAACTTGCCGGCCCGCACCTGAAACAATTGAATGCAGGCTCGCGAATCGTTCATGGCCAGGGCCAGAGCATCACGGCTGGCGCTAGAGTTGGGCAAAGAGACCTTCTGGGATTCGCCCAGTTGCTCTAGGCCGCGGATTTGATCCCGATATCGCGCGGCTGCCTCGTAATTTTCTTGTTCGGCAGCCTGGATCATTTTCTCCTGCAGTTGTCTGATCAGCTCATCCGTCTGGCCTTGGAAGATCATGGCTACTTGAGCTAGCGTTTTGCGGTAGTCTTCTGGGCTGATCAAGCCTTGACATACTCCGGGACAACGTCCAATGTCATAGTTCAAACAGGTGCGATCTTTGTACAGAGGCTTAGATCGTTGACGCAAGGGGAAAATTCGCTTGACCAATCCAAGGGTGTAGCGCAACAAACCGACATCAGTATAAGGGCCGTAGTATTTGTCTTGATTCTGATTGAGACGACGGTGACGAGTGATATAAAGCTGTGGATAAAGCTCTGACCAGGTGATACACAAGTAAGGATACTTTTTATCATCCTTAAGGAGGACGTTATAGGGGGGTTGGTGAGTCTTAATTAGATTGTCTTCTAGAGCCAAAGCTTCACTTTCATTATCGGTAACGATAAACTCAATTTCACAAACCTGAGCTACCATGCGCTGAATGCGAGGAGACAGATCATCAGCAAAACGGAAATAAGAACGCACGCGAGAGCGCAATTTCTTAGATTTGCCTACATAGAGAATTTGATCTGTGGCATCTCGCATTAGATATACGCCAGGCTCGGTGGGAATCTCCCTAAGACGGCTTTCCAAAGCGTCACGATTTTGAATCAGGGGAACAGTCATAGAGTTCGGTTCTACCAGGCAGAGTCAGGGATCCCATGGCTTCAATCTAGCAATGATACGACTTTTTCCGGCAACGCCGACTTCAAC
>NZ_JANSJH010000153.1:0-3745 GCF_047462495.1 Synechococcus sp. H55.2
CAGCTTGGGCACAGCCCCAACCCGGCACCCTGGATCTGCGCACCGGTGGCGATGCCCCCGCCCAACCCACCCCCACACCTACCCCCGCCGCCGGCGAGCCAGAAGTTGAAGTTTTGGTGGCAGAAGTGGTGGTCGAGGGTACCGACGACCCAGAGCTGATCGAGCAGGTTTACAAGGCTATTCGCACCCGCGCCGGCGAGGTCTCCACTCGTTCCCAACTGCGGGAAGACATCAACGCCGTGTTTGCCACCGGTTTTTTTGCCGATGTGCGGGCGGTGCCTTCCGATACGCCTCTGGGGGTGCGAGTTACCTTTGAAGTCAAGCCCAACCCCACCCTCAAAGCCGTGCGCACGGAAGGGGCAAAAGTTTTGGATCCGGAGGTGCTCCAAAAGGCCTTTGCCGACCAGGAAGGGCGGGTGCTCAACTTTGGCAAGCTGCAGGCAGCAGTGGCCGAGATTGAGCAGTGGTATGCCGACAAGGGCTACGTGCTGGCCAAAGTGACAGATGTGCGCTCCTCCGAAGATGGCACTCTCACCCTGGAAATTGCCGAAGGGGAGATCGAGGATATTCGCGTGCAGGGCAACACCAAAACCCGCGACTTCATCATCACCCGCGAGCTGAAGTCCAAGCCAGGGGATGTGTTCAACCGCAACCAAATCCAGGAAGACCTGCAGGCGGTTTTCAACCTCAACCTCTTTCAGGATGTAAATGTGGGGCTCAACCCCGGCCAGGATCCCGACAAGGTGGTGGTGGTGGTGAACGTGGAAGAGCGCCGCACCGGCACCTTGAGCGGCACCATCGGCGTCAGCTCGGCCACAGGGGTCTTTGCCGGCCTCAGCGTCTCGGAAGAAAACTTGGGCGGCAACAACCAGAGCGCCAGCTTCAATGTGCAGTTGGGCACCAACGAAACTCTGTTTGATTTGAACTTCACCGACCCGCGCATTGCCACGCTGGAGATCCCCACCTCCTACAACGTCAACATCTCCAACCAGCAGAGCTCCAGCTTTGTTTTCAACGAGGGATTGACCTTGCCCAACGGGGATCCCGTGCGCATCAACCGGCTGGGCGGCAGCGTCACCTTCTCGCGTCCCATTGGGGGCAATTGGCGGGCCAGCTTGGGCACCCGCGTCCAATTTGTGGAAGCCCGCAACAGCAACGGCGAGCAGGAGCGCTTTGATGTGCTGGGCAACCCGATTACCTTCAGCGCCAGCGGCCAAGACAGCTACACCACCCTGCGGCTCGGCCTCGTCAACGACAGCCGCGACAACCCCAACAGCCCCAGCCAGGGATCCGTCTTTCGCATCTCCAGCGAACAGTCGGTACGTCTATTCGAGAATGGCCTCAACGCCAACCGCCTCGAGACCAGCTACAGCCAGTTCATTCCCGTCAAGCTGTTCGAGACCCGCAGCGAACGACCGCAGGTGCTGGCCTTTGACGTGCGGGCGGGCACCACGATTGGCGACTTGGCTCCCTACGACGCTTTCCCCATCGGCGGGGGCAGCTCGGTGCGGGGATTTTTTGAGGGTGGCGTCGGCTCCGGTCGCAGCTTTGCCACGGCGACGGCGGAGTTGCGCTTTCCCCTTTTCGACCCGGTGGGGGCAGTGGTCTTCGCCGACTACGGCACCGATCTGGGCAGCGGCGCGGCGGTCATCGGCAATCCTGCGGCGGTGCGCAACAAGCCGGGCAGCGGTTTGGGGCTGGGGGCCGGTATCCGCATCCAATCTCCCTTGGGGCCGCTGCGCATCGACTACGCAATCGGGCAAGGGGAGGCCGGCCAGGCCCAACTGCACTTTGGCATTGGCGAGAAGTTCTAGCTTGGCGGTGGATCTGCTGCCGGCTTGCTATGGTGGGAGCAAGTGCTCGTGAGGGAAGCAACCGATGAAACGGCAACTTGGCCAATCGTTCCGCGGCGGATCTTGGGTACTCTTGCTCTGCGTCAGCCTAGCCCTGGCAGGGTGTGGGCCGTTGGCGCGGCTGGGCATCGGCACAACCCCCATCGCCCAGATCGAACAAAATCCTTCCCGCTACACCAATGTGTACGTCCGCGGTCGTGTGGTCAATCAAATAGGCGTGTTTGGCCAGGGCGTGTACGAGATCCAAGACAACAGCGGCTCCCTCTGGGTCATCACCGACAGGGGCCTGCCGGCCATGAACAGCACCGTAACCGTGCGCGGCAAGGCCCAAGAGGGCATCGTGCTGGGGGGACGCAGCTTCGGGGTCTCGTTGGTGGAAGCAGAGCGCTTCTAGCCGGCCCCCAAAGCCAGCATGGAGACGCGGCCCGCCAAAGTTTTGGCAATTTGCCGCAGGGCTTGGGCCGAAGCCGACTCGGGCTGGCCGACCACAATCGGCTGACCCGCATCTCCCCCTTGGCGCAGGGCAATCTCCAACGGGATCCGCCCCAGCAGTGGGATCCCCAGCTCGCGGGCCGTAGTTTCTCCGCCGGCTGAGCCGAAGATATCGTACTGGCGATCCGGTAGGTCAGGTGGAATGAAGTAGCTCATGTTCTCTACAATGCCGAGAATGGGCACCCCTAACTGGCGAAACATGTTCAAGCCCTTGCGGCTATCCAGCAGGGCCACCGACTGCGGCGTAGTGACGATCACAGCTCCCGCCAGCGGCACCGCCTGCACCAGGGTCAGTTGCGCATCCCCGGTGCCGGGGGGCATGTCCACGATGAGATAGTCCAGCTCCCCCCACTGCACCTGGTAGAGGAATTGCCGGATGATGCCGTTGAGCATCGGCCCCCGCCAGATCACCGGCTGATCCCGCCCCACCAAGAGACCCATCGACACCATCTTGACGCCGTAGTTCTCCAGGGGGAAGATGTCCTCGCCGCCGTCTTCCCGCTTGCGCACCAACAGAGACTGATCCTGCAACCCCAGCATCAGCGGCACATTGGGGCCGTAGATATCGGCATCCAGCAGCCCCACCCGCGCTCCGCTCTGGGCCAGGGCAACCGCCACATTCACCGATACCGAGGTTTTGCCCACCCCCCCCTTGCCGCTGGAGATGGCGATGATGTTGCGCACGCCGGGGACAGACTGGCGATCCGGCAGGGAGGGCGAGCGGGGAGTTTCTGCTGTAACGGTGACCTCGATGGTTTCAACGGGAGCCAGGCGGCGGATGGCAGCCTTGCACTCCTCGACGATGAATTCCCGCAAGGGGCAGGCCGGTGTCGTCAGCACCAGGGTAAAGGCCACCCGCTCCGGCTCGACGCGAATGTCGCGGATCATGTTCAGTTCCACCAGGCTGCGGCGCAGCTCCGGATCTTGAACCGGGCGCAACGCCTCAAGGATGGCGGCAGCATCGAGGGTGGAGGTGGTCATGGCATCAAAAATGAAGTAACGGCTCTATTTTTCACTCTAATCGGTTTTTCTCCAGGGTCTTCGCCCGCTGGGCAGGACAGTTGCGAAACTGTCTGCCAACCCTGGCCCTCTGTAGCCGACTGGCCTAGGCTGGCTCTGGTTGGAAGACAAGGCTGTTGGCCGACGGAGGAGGGCAATGGTGCAAGCGCTGATCATGGGAGTCGGTTTGTGGTTGGGACTGACGTTCTTGGCCCAGTTGATCCCTCTGCTGGAAAAGAGAGGCTCCTGCCGCCCCTCAAGCTGGGATGAGCCCACTCCCTCCCGCGAGCTGCAGCCCACCTCGGCCTGGGATCCCTCCTGCCGCTACTTTTCTCGCTCACCCTATCTGCCCTGTGCCGTGAACCCCCTGGGCCCCTGTCGCTGCCCTCATTACGTCGCGC
>NZ_JANSJH010000154.1:0-3708 GCF_047462495.1 Synechococcus sp. H55.2
TCCCTCAGGGAGAGGGGCTGGGGGTGAGGGGATCCCTCAGGGAGAGGGGCTGGGGGTGCCTCAATCCAGTTTGTGAACTTATGAAACAAGGGATCCCGGCCCTAGGAGCGGTCGATCAACTGGGCCAGTTGTTTCAGCTTCTTCATCACCTGTCCAGAGCAAAGCAGGTCTTGCGCCTGTTGGATCCCTTCCTGCAAAGAGGGAGAATGGCCGAGGAGCCACAGATAGCTGCCCCCATTCCAGAGAACGGCTGGGGTGAGTTGACAAGGATCGCCGCTGAGCACCTGCTGCATCTGCTGCTGCAGCTCTTTTTCGCCGGCAAGAGGGATCTCTGGGCCTGCCAAGTGGCAATCGCGAGCCTTCAGGAGCAGCCGTTGCCCGCCCTGGTTCAGGATAGCTGCTCGTTCTCGCGGCAGGTCGCAACTGCCTTCCAAACCCTTGACGGTGGTAAATTGCCCGATCTCCCGCAGGGCAAACAGCTCCAGCAGCGTGGCCTCGGTGGGCGGGTGCACATAGCCCGCCACCAGGTGAAAGGGGCCTTGGTAGGGCGCCCAGACCAGCTCCAAGGTGGCCAAGGGGGGGCGTTTGCCGATTTGATCCCGGTAGTCCATCAGGGCCTGGGCTTGGGGAAAACAGGTGGGCAAATACAAAAATCCCAACCCGGTTTGTTCCAGCAGTTGCCCCACCTGCCCCAGGGATAGCCCCCGCCAATCGACCCCCAAGAGGCGCCAGACGACCTCCAAAGGTAGACCATACTTGGTGGGACAAAAGCCGGAGCCATGCAGCAAAACGGCTGCCCCTGCCGCGGCCAACAGCAAAGCCACCAGCACCCCCAGCGGCGCAGTCCGCGAGCGGCCATCGTAGGGATGGCCAAAGATAATCAAAGGATGGGGCAAATCCCGTTGGGGCAGAAGAGGGCCGTATTCTGCGTAGGCATCCAACATACCGGCCAGCTCTTCGGCGGTGGGGCGCTTGATGCGGTGGGCAATTAAAAAAGCTCCGATCTGGGCGGGAGTGGCTTCCCCCCGCAAGAGCATGCGAGCAGCGCTGGCCGCTTCGGCTCGGCTGAGATCTTGGTGAGTATGGGTGCCGCTGCCGATTTTTTTCAACAGCTCGCGAAACTCTTGGCTCATAGCATCGGCGATCAGGAGGGCTGGGCTACTCAGGATACTGACAACAACCTGGCAGATGGCTGAGGGATGTGGGGATCTGTGCCGGAAGCGGGCTCAACCTCGGGCTGCCTGATGAGCTGGGCGGCCAACTGCAAAAACCGGCGAATGGGCGGAATCTGGTAGCGATCGCTGGTGGTGACCATCACCACCTGCCGCCTCAACAGGGGAGGCTCGGTGGGCCGCACCTGCAACTCCGGATCGGCGCAGCAGTCCACCAGGGCCGACTCCGGCAGGAGAGCGATCAACTGCCCCTGTCGCACCACTCCCCGAAAGGCATCTAGGGTGTTCAGTTCCAGGGCTGCTTTGAGAGGGAGCCCCTGCCGGGCCAGATGGGATCCCACCAAGGAGCGCATGGCGTAGCCATCCTTGAAGACAGCCTGAGGATACTCGGCCAGCGCCTTCCAGGGGATCTGCTCGTAGCGGCTGAGGGGATGGGTGGAGGGCATCAACACCTGAATCGGCTCGGAATACAGCGGCTCCACCACCAGTTCTGCCCCCCGCGTCATCAGGGGATTGTCCATGACCAGGGCCACATCCACCAGCCCATCCCTGAGCACCTTCAAGGCGCGGTCGCTGCCCAGAGCCGTGACCCGCAACTGCACCTCTGGGTGCTCTTGACAAAACTGTTGCAGCACGGGCGGCAGTTGATGGGCAATCAGGGAATGGATCCCAGCAATGCAGAGTTCGGTCTGCTGGCCCTGCAGCCATTCTCGAAGGCTCTCCTGAGCCCGCTGCCATTCCTGACAGATGCGACGGGCATGGGGCAAAAGCCGTTCTCCCGCCACAGTTGGGGCCACCGGGTTTTTGCGATGCAACAGCGGGGCGCCCACGGCCTCTTCCAGAGCCTGGATCTGGCGACTGATGGCCGATTGGGTCAGACCCCTGAGGCGAGCAGCGGCCAAAAAGCTGCCCGTCTCCACCACGTTCAAAAAGGCTTGCAACAACTCCAGCCGCATTCGGGATCCCTTGGGCAATGTAACCAGCCACGGTGGCATCCTAGCCAGGGAAACGGTAGGCTTTTGTAAACGCCGTTACCAGTTGTTGGCTTGAGGATCCCCAAGCCAGGGGGAGACGAAGCAGATGAGTTGGGATCCGGCCTTGCTGACGGAGCTGCTCAACTCCGCCGTCCCGCGCCTTTTCCCCGCTGCCCAGGTGGCCATTCGCCACCGGGGAAAGTGTATTTACTCAAGGGCGGCAGGCTATCTTGACCCTGAGACCCGGTGCCAACCGACAACCTTGGCCATCTGTTTTGACCTGGCCTCCCTGACCAAGCTCTACACCGCCACCGCCTGCATGGTCTTGGTGGAAGCTGGAGCGTTGCAGTTGGATCAGCCGGTCAGTCTCCTGTTGCCGGAGTTTCAGGGATCCCGCCCCATTGCCCCCTATGAGGATCCTCTGCAGCCGGGGAAATGGATTGCTGTGGAACCGGAAATCGAAGGCGAGCTGATCCCGGCAGGGCAGGTGACGGTGCGGCAGTTGCTGGCCCACACCGCCGGCTTGCCCGCCTGGCGACCCCTTTTTCGACAGCCCGACGCCGCATCGGCCCGGCACATGGCCCTGCACACTTTTTTTTCCTACAAGCCGGGATCCCGTGTGGTCTACAGCGATCTGGGATTGATCTTGCTGGGCCTGGCTTTGGAACGTCTGAGCGGGGCCAGCCTGGATCAGATCTTGCACGCCCAGGTCTTGCGGCCTCTGAGCCTGAGCCAAACCCGGTTTTGTCCGGGGGATCCCTTCCATCCACCCCTTGCCTCTGTCCCTTGCGCGCCCACCGAGCTGTGCCCCTGGAGAAGGCGCCGTTTGCAGGGGCAGGTTCACGACGAAAATGCCGCCCGCCTGGGCGGGATCGCCGGCCATGCCGGGCTGTTCGCTACGGCAGAGGAGGTGGCCGCCTTCGGAGAGAGTTTTTTGACGGGATCCCTACTGCAGCCGCAGACGGTGCGGGAAATGACCCGCGAGCAGTTGCCTCAGCCAAATGCTCCGCAGCGCGGTCGCGAACGTCGAGGCTTGGGGTTTGCCTTACGCTCTGCGGATCCCTTGGCCAGCAGCTACCCGTTCAGCCCCGGCGCCTTCGGCCACACCGGCTTCACCGGAACCTCCCTGTGGATCGATCCAGAGCGGGAACTGGTGGTGGCCCTGCTCACCAACGCCGTCTATCACGGTCGGCAGGAGAACGGGTTCCAGGCTTTTCGGGTTGCCTTCCATCAGGCCATTCTGAGAGGACTGGCTTGATCTTCGATCTTTGTATCGCCTATCTGGCTGGCTTTCGCATTTGGGTTCAGGACGACCGCCCGGACTGGGTAACCCCTCAGCGCTTTCCCGATGCCGAGCGGCTGTACCCACAGCCCTTTGCCCAGCTTATCCCCGATCTGCAGAGGATCCCGCAGCTCTACATTGCTCTTCTCACCCGCAGCTACAACCTCGATGGCCAAACCCTACGGGCCATTTATCACTCCGGCCCCCATTACTTGGGGATGATCGGTAGCCGCAAGCAGGTGCAAGCCGTCCTGCAAACTCTGGCCCAGGAAGGGATCCC
>NZ_JANSJH010000155.1:0-2352 GCF_047462495.1 Synechococcus sp. H55.2
GAGAGGGGCTGGGGGTGAGGGATATCCCTCAGGGAGAGGGGCTGGGGGTGAGGGATATCCCTCAGGGAGAGGGGCTGGGGGTGAGGGACAACCGAGAAAGCTACCGCGAGCAGATGGGAGCCGGCAGAGGGTCCCCTTGGTTGAGGCCGGCAAACCACTTGGACAGGGCAGCCGGCAGGCAGAGGCCGGCGTTTCCCTCGATCTGCAACCGCTCCAGCCGGGGCAGTTCCGCCAAAAAGGTCGGCAGTTCTCCCGTGAGTTGGTTGCGTGCCAAGCGCAGATCCCGTAACTGGGTCAGTTGTGCCAGCTCGGGGGGCAGGGATCCGCTGAGGCGATTGTCCGACAAGTAGAGGTTTTCCAGGTTGCGCAGTTGCCCCAGTTGGGGGGGAAGGGGGCCGGAGAGTTGATTGCCATCCAAAAACAGGCCTCTGAGGGAGCTCATCTGGCCCAGTTGGTCGGGAATGGAGCCGCTGAGGCGGTTGTTTTGCAGGATGAGGTTTTCCAGGCGGATCAGCCGGCCCAGTTGGGGGGGAATAGACCCAGAGAGCTGGTTGTGATCCAAAAACAGGCCGCGCAGGTTCTGCAACTGCCCCAGCTCGGGTGGGATGGAGCCGGAAAGTTCGTTGTAATCGAGAAACAGGTTTTCCAACTGGCTCAGTTGCCCCAGCTCGGGCGGGATGGGGCCGGAAAGTTGGTTGAGGCTGAGGGACAAGGCTCGCAACCGGCGAAATCGGCCTATTTCGGGAGGGAGGGATCCCCTCAACCCTTGGCGATCCAATACCAGTTGGACAAGACACTGATCCGAATCAAAAAGAGCCACCTCCTCCACCACCGCGTCCGGGCGGCCCAGAGCTGCCAAGATCTGCCGCAGCAAGATGGGATCCTGACAAAGAGGAGCAGACCAGACCCCCATCCCCCAGCTCAGCCAAACCCAGATTGCCAGTAGACTCAGCGCCCACCCTTTCTGCTGCTGCATCCTCACTCTCCCAAGGACTTTTGCCAGGGTAGCACTCAGAGGCAGAGTTTTTGCCCGGAACCTGTTATGGATTCTGCCCGTTCACGGAGTGGGCCGTAGGCTTTAGAGCGCGAACAGCTACACTGAAAAGCCGATGACCTCTTCTTCTACAAACCCCTATGGCCAGGATCAACGACCACTTCCTCAAGCTCAAGGCCGGCTATCTCTTTCCCGAGATTGCCCGGCGGGTACAGGCCTTTGCTGCCGCCCATCCGGAAGCCCAAATTATCAAGATGGGCATTGGCGATGTCACCGAGCCGCTGCCGGAGGCCTGCCGGACGGCCATGATCCGGGCCGTGGAGGAGATGGGGGAGCGGGCCACCTTCCGCGGCTACGGGCCAGAACAGGGCTACGAGTGGCTGCGCCAAGCCATTGCCCGGCACGATTTTCAGTCTCGCGGCTGCGACATCGACGCTTCTGAGATCTTCATCTCCGACGGCTCCAAGTGCGACTGTGGCAACATCCTGGATATTCTCGGTCACGACAACACCATTGCCATCACGGATCCCGTCTATCCCGTCTATGTGGACACCAACGTGATGGCGGGCCATACGGGGCCGGCCAACGAGCGGGGTGAGTACGAGGGCCTGGTCTATCTGCCGCTGACGGCGGAAAACCACTTCACCGCCAGCCTGCCCCAGCAAAAAGTCGATGTCATCTACCTCTGCTTTCCCAACAACCCCACCGGCGCAGTAGCAACCCGGGAGCATCTGCAGGCCTGGGTGGACTATGCCCGCGCCCACAACTCGCTCATCCTCTTTGATGCCGCCTACGAGGCCTACATTACGGAGCCTGGGATCCCCCACTCCATCTACGAGATCCCGGGGGCAAGGGAATGCGCCATCGAGTTCCGCTCCTTTTCCAAGACAGCCGGCTTTACCGGCACCCGCTGCGCCTTTACAGTGGTGCCCAAGTCGCTACGGGGCCAAGCTGCCGATGGCTCCTGGGTGGATCTCTGGAGCCTGTGGTATCGCCGCCAGTCCACCAAGTTCAACGGCGTGGCCTACATCGTGCAGCGGGGGGCAGAAGCCGTCTATTCTGAGGCAGGGCAGGCCCAGGTGCGGGCTTTGGTGCAGTTTTACCTGGAGAATGCCCGCATCATCCGCGAGCAGTTGGCCAAAGCCGGGATCCAGGCCTACGGCGGCGTCAACGCTCCCTACGTCTGGGTAAAGGCGCCCACTGGGCTGAGCAGTTGGGAGTTTTTCGACAAGCTGCTGCACACCTGCCATGTGGTGGGGACTCCCGGCTCTGGCTTTGGCAGCGCCGGCGAGGGCTACTTGCGCCTGTCGGCTTTTAACAGCCGCGCCAACGTAGAAGAAGCCATGCGCCGCATTGTC
>NZ_JANSJH010000155.1:2452-3668 GCF_047462495.1 Synechococcus sp. H55.2
GGACAACCTGCTGGGTTTGGGCGGATCGCTCGGCGGCCTCGGCCACGGCGAGGGCATGGAGCATCTTTTCGGTGTCTACGTAGAGAGGGCTGCCGTGGCGCAGGTGATCCAGCACCATGCGGGTGTCTTGTTCGAACAGGCCGTGGCGGGATCCCGTCTCCAAGGGGTGGGCACTGCCGGCGCGCAACAGCATCGCCTCTTCGCCGTTGATCAGCAGGCCCCCCCGCTGGCCGTGGAACTCCAGTAGCCGCTGCGAGCACCACAGAGAGTCTCCCTTGCCATAGGTCAACACTGCCAGCAACCCATTGGCAAAACTCAGTTGGGCTGTGCAGTAGCAACTGCTGTAGCGCTGGGGCAAATCCGGCCCGTCGTAGCGCAGTTGACAGCTCACCCGCTCCACCTTGCCCAGCAAGTCCACCAAGCGGTGAATGCGGGAGACAGCCCCCATGAGGGGGAAGCCAAACAGCTCAGGCCGGTAGGTCCAGCGGTCGGGGGCGGGGTGGGTGGCGGTGAGGGTGATGTAGCGGACGGCAAACAACTTGCCCAGCCCTTCCAGCTCCCGCCTCAGCAACAGGTGGATGCCGCTGAGGAGCTCGATGTGCTCCACGTGCAACAGCAACCGCCGCTCGGCTGCCAATTGCACCAGCGACCGGGCTTCGGCAAGGCTGAGGGCAAGAGGATATTCAACGACAGTGTGGATCCCTGCTTCCAGCGCAGCGCGGGCAATGGCCCCATGATCCCGATTGATGGTGCTGACAAAAACCAGATCCAGCCGCTGCTCGCGGAAGAGAGAAGACCAGTCGAAATAGGCAACAGCCCCAAACTCGGCGGCAAAAGTAGCACTCCGCTCGGGGGATCGACCGACAACAGCCACAATCTCCACTTGCCCATCTTTGCGCAAGGCCTCAGCCCGTGAGCGAGCCGCGTAGCCGGTGCCGATGATCCCCACCCGCAAGGTCTGTTCCCTCTCCTAGCCTGCCTCTGTTTGTAGCATCACATAGAAAGGATCCCTTGTACTACCTAGCCATCAGGATCTCGCTTCACCCCAGGGAAACTCCTGCTGCACCCCTTTATTTCAAGCAGCAATAAAACCTCTCGTCACATCACTATTGCTGCGCAACGCTGTCGCGAACGCGTCTCCCTAACTCCCCTCTCCCTGAGGGAGAGGGGACGGGGGTGAGGACATCAATTGTGGCCCGCCACCAGTGAAAATTAA
>NZ_JANSJH010000156.1:0-3576 GCF_047462495.1 Synechococcus sp. H55.2
GATCGGGATCCGCTGTTTGGGTTGGACATGGGTCGCCAGCCCAACGAGACTGCGACTGTACTCGAAATCCAACCCCAAATGGCGCTCAACCCCTACGCCCGCGTCAACAAGACCGCTGCGGCCCAGGGTTACACCCCCGCATCCCAGTACGCGGACGGCTACTACATCGACGATAGGGGCGATGGGGACAGCGAAAAAATCCGCAACGGCCTGTGCTTCTACGTCAAGCCCAACGGCAACACCATCCAGGTACAGGTTGACCGGGATGGCGGCAACGGCAATAACCCCGAGTGGGTGGATGTGGAGCCCTTTACCCTGGATCTGAAGAGCCCCACCACGGGCTTTGACGGCCCCAACCCGGTGCTAGGGGTGATCCTGGACGAGGTGACGCGGCGACCCATTCCTATTCCCCGCTTCCAAGAACTGGCCTCCACCGACCCGAACCAGCGCCGCCGCAACGACGACGGCAGCCAAAACCGGCAACTGCAGCCGGCCCGAGAGACGCGGGTCAACGCGGTGGCTGTTAGCGGCGTGCTCCCCTCGCGGCTGGATCAAACCGCCGGCGGCATGCACAACTTCCTGCGCCTCAACGAGCTGTGGAGAAATACCAACCTCTTCTTCAGCGGCTCAATGATCCAGCTCAACTACAGCACCTATGCCACCGGCCCCTTCTTGCAGCGCAGCTTCGAGCCGCCCAACCTGGTGCCGGATCCAACCTTTGTGCTCGGCTACGACTACTACTCCCCACCCAACCGCCGCTTCGGCTACGACGTGGGCCTGCAGATTGCCCGCCGCCCCGGCGCCGTCTCCAGCCGCTTCCAATTCCCCTCCAACGCGCGCACAGAGTTCCTGCGCGAGCTGGATCCACAAGATCCGTATGTGCGGCGGCTGCGCTGCGCGCTCCAGGATCAGCCGGATGTGCCGTTGGATCCGTCTGCCCAGATTGGCGGCTGCAATGAGTTCAATTGATATGGATCTGATATAGATCCGTCCGGTCAGGGGCAAATTAAAGTAGGGGCGAAATAGGGAGGGATCGATGAGCAAGGGTCAGTTTTGGCGGCAATCGGCAGCAGAGGGCTTTACCCTCATTGAGGTGTTGGCCTCGGTGATCATCGTGGCGCTGGCCATGACTGCTCTTGCCCCTGCCCTTACCTTAGTTGCCTACCGGCGGGCCATGAGCGAGCGGGTAGAGCTGGCCAATCGCCTGGCCCAGGAGGAGGTGGATCGCATCCGCACCCTGGTGGATATCGAGCTGTCGGCTGCTCCAAAGGCTTTTCAGGATCCGGCTCAACGGGATCGTCTGCCCAGAGTGGGAGAAGACCCGCTGGCCAACACCCCACCCCCTGACGAGATGCCCGCCGATGCAAATGCCGGCAACTACACCCACAAAGACAACTATTCCCTTCGCCTGGCGCAAGTTCAAGTGCCGGGGCGGAACCCGGAAGAATACGTCATCCAAACCTTCCGCGACGAGGGAGCGCCCTGCATCGACCGCCGTGAAAACAGGGTCATTCAGGGGGTGCCCTGCAGCTTTCGCCTGGGCGTGCGGGTTTACCACCGCTTTTCTTTTGATCCAGACACGCGCCAAGCGCTGCCTGGATTGGGAACGGAGCTGGTTTCGGCCAACCAAAACTTGGCCAATGCCGATGTCTGGCTCTTTCCCCTGGCCACCTCCTTTGTAGAAATTAACTCCGCCGCCGACTTGGGAGATGTTTGCCGGCAGATAGCCATTACCATAGGTGCGGATCCCATCGAGAGGTGCCGGGCTTTCCCCCTGCCTGCCAGTCCTGTTGAAACCTGAGGTAGAGCCTAAGTTCCTTTCCGCAAAACCTGTTGCAAGATGGGGGTGTTTCCCTATGTTTTTCAGGATCTTTCGCCGCCGAGCCAGCAGAGGGTTTACCCTCATCGAGCTGTTGGTCTCGCTGCTGATTGCCTCCATCTTTCTCCTGGCCACCGCCATGATCGTCATCGAGACGATGCGGCTGGATCGGGAAGAGACGGGCCGCACCCAGGTGCAGGCGGAGCTGACCCAGGCCATGGAATTTATCCAGCAGGATCTGGCAGAAGCTCTCTACATTTACAACGACACCGAACAGCCCAACGGAGACGGGATCCCAGATGTTATCCAGCGGCTCTACACGCCAGGCTGGATCCGCCGCCCCGATGACGCTATCCCGGTTGTTGCCCTTTGGAAGCTGGAACCGATCCCGCGGGGATGCTACGCGGGCAACCCCACCTTGCAACAGATTCGCGAAGGCCGTGCTACCTTGCCTGCTGAACCACCTGCTGGGTTCCCGCTCACAAACGGCAGAAATGCGGATTGGGAAACGCTGCTCAGCCGCCGCGGCATTTACACCCTGGTGGTGTACTACCTGCGCCGCAACTACAACAACGCCGGCAACCCAACAGGGGACACTCCTTGGGAAGGCAACGCGCGGATCGAGCGTTTTGAGTTACGCCCCCTCAACACTCAGGGTCAAAATGACTGCGCTGGTCGCAGCCCGTTCTTTGTTGAAGATCCCGATCCGTTCCGGGAAGGTTTCCTTGCTTGGCCTTCCGAGCAGGCCCGAGCACGCCAGATCCCCATTGCCAGCAGGGCGGATGGCCCTCGCCTGATAGCTCTGGTCTCCAACATCTTCAGCAGCCGGGAGGGGAGTCCGCAGGTTGCACCCGCTTGCCCGCAGGGCTATGCCTTTGGCGGCGGCAAACCCAACGGCGTCACCTTCTCAGGGTTGGCAGATAACCAGAACGACGTGGGCTTCTACGTCTGCGTGCGGCGCAGCCCCGGCGCCGACCGACCCCAGGATGTGGTCATCAACATCACGGCCACGGCCATGGAGCGGGCCAACCCCGGCCTCTTCCGTCGCTACATTCAGGATGCCACCAGCGTCGATATCTCAGAGGTGTCGCGCTACCTGCTGCCGCTGCAAACTCGGGTTCTTGCCCGCGGTGTTATCAACCGTCAACTCTCCTAGGGGGAATGTCCACCATGTTGGCCTTGGAGAAAAAAACCATTGGCCCGGCGCGGCCGCTTCGATCCCAGGGCTTCACGCTGACAGAGGTCCTGGCGGTGGTGGTCATTATCGGCATTCTGGCCGGGCTGGCCGTCCCTTCCGGGATCAACATCTGGGCGCGCATCCAATTGGAGGACGCGCAAAACAAGGTGGAGCGAGCCCTGCGCACCGCCCGCGCCAACGCCAGAGCTTCTCTCCAAGGCCGTGCTTGGGTGGTCGAGATCGATAACTCAGATCCGAATGTCCCCACGCTGGTGATCCAAGACGAGGAAGGCCTTTGCGATGAGCCCACCCCTTGTCAGTGGGTGCGCCTCAATAATTTTGTTACTGCCAGCAATACCTTCAACGGCGGAAGGGCCGTTTTCGACTCGGAAGGGCGGGCGCGTCAGTTGGGGCGCTTTGTGGTCAGCAGCACCTACTCCCAGGGCGAAAACCGCTGCGTGGTGGTGAGCACTTTGATCGGCACTCTCCGCAAGGACAATAACCCTGAGTGTGGCAACGTGACCAACGAGGCAGAGGAAGGCTAGTTGGGGTAGGATAGTCAGGCTGCCGATCCCAGCCC
>NZ_JANSJH010000157.1:0-3402 GCF_047462495.1 Synechococcus sp. H55.2
AGCGGTCGGAGTCGGGTAGTTTACGGTGCCTATTTCAGGTAGTATTGCTGGGTGTGGGTTTTCTGAGTTTAGAAATAGACCGCGACCTCAACGCAGTGCAAAGCCTGGCGTGGAGTTTCCTGTTGCGGGGTTGGGAGCCGGCCAGTTAGGAAACGCGGAAGCAGGAAGTAAAGCGGCAACGCTGCAGAGGCTGAGGACTCTATTCTGCGGGGCGGGGTGGGGATGCTTTGTTACCGTTTCGTGAACCTTTCGGAGCGGACATGAGGACTTTTCCTTCTCCAGAGGTACTCCGTCGGCTGCCGGCTGGGGCTGCTGATGGGGCTATTATTCTGGGCACGTTGGTTCTCCTGGCCTTGGTGGCGCAGGTGGGGACGGGGGCTTTTGAGCAGTTTCAGCCGCCGGCGCTGGTGCCCCGAGTCGACCTGGATCCGCGCAACCTGCCCTACTACGCCGCCCGCTCCACCTTGCGCATGTTCATCGCCCTCTTCTTTTCCACCCTTTTTACCCTGATCTACGGGTATATCGCCGCCAAAAGCCGCTGGGCGGAGCGAATTTTGATCCCCCTGTTGGATATCTTGCAATCGGTGCCGGTGTTGGGGTTTCTCTCCATTACCGTTACCGGCTTTATCGCGCTTTTTCCCGGCAGCCTGCTGGGTCTGGAGGCGGCTTCTATCTTCGCCATCTTCACCAGCCAGGTTTGGAACATGACTTTTTCCTTTTACCAATCCTTGCGCACCCTGCCGCAGGAGCTGGTGGAAGCGGCTACCCTCTACCGCTTGTCGGGCTGGCAGCGCTTCGTCCAGTTGGAAGTGCCGGCAGCGATGGTGGGCCTCATCTGGAACGCCATGATGAGTTTTGGCGGGGGATGGTTCTTTGTGGCCGCCAGCGAGGCCATCAGCGTGCTTAACCAGGAGTACACCCTGCCCGGCCTGGGATCCTATGTGGAAGCCGCCGTTCAAGCAGAGGATCTGCCCAAGTTGGGCTGGGCGCTTTTGACCATGGCGGTGGTGATCCTGCTGGTGGATCAGCTCTTCTGGCGGCCTCTGGTGGCCTGGTCGGATAAGTTTCGCCTGGAGCAGAGCGCCAGTGCGGCTGCCCCGGAGTCGTGGCTGTATGATCTGCTGACCGCAGCGCGGATCCCGCGGTTGCTGGGCAATTGGCTGGCTCCCTTCCGAGAATTGGCGGATCGGCTGTTGTCCTATTTAACTCGCCCGCGCTGGGGGGATCCACCCAATCCCGAGGCGGAGCGACGCCGCGAGCGGCTGTTGACTCAGCTCTCTTGGCTGGCCATTGGCGGGATCGGGATTTGGATTGTTCATTTTGTGTCCACCACCGTGGGTTTCGGGGAGGTGCTGCTGACCTTTGGGCTGGGGATCCTCACCCTGCTGCGGGTCAGCGTGCTGTTGGTTTTCGCCACCGTGATCTGGACGCCGATCGGAGTGGCCATCGGCTTTAATCCACGCCTGGCAAAGTTGCTGCAGCCGGTGGTGCAATTTCTGGCAGCTTTTCCGGCCAATTTCCTCTTTCCATTTGCCACGCTGTTTTTCATCCGCACCCAAATTAGCATTGAGTGGGGCAGCATTTTGCTGATGTCGTTGGGAGCGCAGTGGTACATTCTCTTTAACTCCATTGCCGGCGCCCAGAGCATTCCCACAGATTTGCGCGAGATGGCCGTGGATGTGGGCTTGCGGGGATGGCAGCGCTGGCAAAAGCTGATTATTCCGGGGATCTTTTCTGCCTGGGTTACCGGGGGGATCACGGCCAGCGGCGGCGCTTGGAACGCTAGCATTGTCTCGGAGATCGTGGCCTGGGGATCCACCACTCTCAAGGCTACGGGATTGGGCACCTATATCGCTGAGGCAACGGCGGTGGGAGATTGGCCCCGCATTACTTTGGGCATTGGCATGATGAGCTTGTTTGTGGTGGGCATCAATCGCCTTTTCTGGCGGCGGTTGTATCAATTGGCAGAAGAAAAATATCACCTTTAATCTTTGAGGCTATCTGATATGAGTTCTGCAGCTTCTCCGGTTCTGATCGAAGTTGAGAGGGTCTACAAGCGCTTTCCTTTGCCGGAGGGCAAGGGCGAGTTTACGGTTTTAAGCCAGATAGATTTGCAAGTGCGGGCAGGGGAAGTTTTGGCTTTGTTGGGCCGCAGCGGCAGCGGCAAAAGCACCCTGCTGCGCATCATGGCGGGCCTGATCCCGCCTAGCGAAGGGCGAGTGTTGAGCAATGGACGTCCTCTGCGGGGCCCCAACCCGGATGTGGCCATGGTGTTTCAGAGTTTTGCTCTCTTGCCCTGGCTGACGGTGCAGGAAAATGTGGAGCTGGGGCTGCAGGCTCAAGGGATCCCGCGCGAGATCCGGCGGCAAAGGGCCCTCAAGGCCATCGACCTGGTGGGCCTGGATGGGTTCGAGAACGCCTACCCCAAGGAACTCTCGGGGGGCATGAAGCAGCGGGTGGGCTTTGCCCGCGCCTTTGTTCTAGAGCCCAAGGTGCTGTTTATGGACGAGCCCTTCAGCGCTCTGGACGTGCTGACGGCGGAGAACCTGCGGGGGGAGATCGACGAGCTCTGGAACACCCAGGCCTTCCCTTCCCAGAGCATTCTCATCGTTACCCACAACATCGAAGAGGCCGTGTTTTTGGCGGATCGGGTGGTGATCCTGGGATCCAAGCCGGGGCGGATCCGGGGAGAGGTGAAAATCGACCTGCCGCGGCCCCACGAACGTACGGATCCCCGCTTCAAGTCCCTGGTCGACTACATCTACGAGATCATGACCAATCCGGAGATCCCGGTAACCGGCGAGGTGGCTGCCCCCACTTCGGTAAGCAGTAGGGCAACTTCTCCCTACGCGCTGCCCCTGCCCCATGCGCGGGTGGGCGGCATCAGTGGTTTGCTGGAGCTGATTGTGGAATGGCCGCAGGCACGGGTAGAGATTGCCGAGCTGGCCGAGCGGCTGCAACTGGCGGTGGATGACTTGCTGCCGATTTTGGATGCGGCGGTGCTGTTGGGCTTTGCCGAGGTAAGCGGCAGGGTGGTACAACTGACCGAGATCGGCCAAGACTTTGCCAACACCACCATCTTGCGCAGCAAGGATCTCTTCCGACAGCAGCTTTTGGCACGGGTGCCGGTCTTCAAGAGCATCCTGCAGACGCTGGAAGAAAAAAACAGCCGCTCCATGCGGGCGGACTTCTTCTTGGATCTCTGGGACGAACATTTTCCCCACGAGGAAGCTGAGCGGCAGTTTGCTACAGCCGTTGACTGGGGGCGCTATGCGGAGCTCTTTGAGTACGATGCCTCGGAAGAGCGGCTGTATCTCCCGGATCCCAGCGAAAGCTCCGCCGCTTCTGAGCCTGTCGGCCTTGATTCCCGTTCTGGCTAGGGCCAGCTTGGCTTTGCCTTTT
>NZ_JANSJH010000158.1:0-3399 GCF_047462495.1 Synechococcus sp. H55.2
ATGATTTTCCTTTGATTGCCGTAAGGCGTTTTGCCATCGATCTAGGGATCTCGCATCCAAACTCGAGGCAGGGATCGGGATCAGATGACTTGGCCGTCGGCTGTGATCCTCCCTTTTAGCTTGCTGGCCCGCTCTTCGGCTTCGTCCATAACCGTATCCAGATGCTCCAGCACCTCACCCGGATGCTTTTCCAGCACCCGCAGGGAGAGGGCCATCCGCCCCTTGGTCTCATCCACATCGAGCACGACGGCTTTGAGGCGTTGGCCTGGCTTAAACAAATCCGACAGCGAGGCCACAAAGCTTTGGCTAACCTGCTTGATGTGTAGTAGCCCGGTTACCCCCTCTTCCAAATCCACAAACACGCCAAAGGGTTTTAGTCCGCTGACCTTGCCCTCCACCACTTGGCCGCTGGTGTAACGGCTCAGGTTCTCGGATTTCACAGCCACCCGCTGGGAGAGCACCAGCTTGTTGGCTTCTGGGTTCACCTCGATAAAGCCTGCCGTCAGGGATTGGCCCACCAGCTCCTCTAGACCTTCCCGTTGGCTGAGGTGGGAGCGGGGAATGAAGCCGCGCAGCCCCTGCACATCCACCACCACGCCGCCTTTGTTGGTGCCGATCACCCGAACGGTTACCGTCTGGCCGCTGGCTTGCTTTTGGGCCAGCTCCTCCCAAAGCCGCTTCAGCCGGAGCCGCCGCGCCGAAAGCACAATCTGCCCCTCTGCATCTTCCCGCACAATGAGAAACTCGGCTTCTGTCTTCAAGGGAAAAAGCACGCTCAAATCTTCTCCTGAGCGGATCCCGGCTTCTTTAAGGGGCAAAAAGGCCGGAGATTTGCCGCCAATATCTACCAAAGCGCCATCGTTCTGATGTTGGAAGATGCGGCCTTGCACCACCTGTCCCGGTTGAAAGTTGAGGTTTTGCTCGTCTAAAGCCCGGGCAAAATCTTCCGCAGAAAACGTATCAGCAGCCTGGGAGCGAGAAGAGCGAACAGTCATGGGAACGGCTCAATTCAAAAAGCAGTGGGCTTCAGGATAACCCAAAACTGGCTAGGGATCCCAGCCTCTCCTCTTTGCAGAACAGAGTCCTTGCGGCTTTGGGAGAGGAACAACTGTGGGGTATTGCACGCAGCTCAGATGTAGTACATCAGCCGCGCCTGTTGCTGTTGTGCCTGCCGGTCGCAGAGGTCTTGCAGGGTGGTCTTCTGGAGAATGGCTACTGCCGCCGCTTGGGCATCTTGCCAAGCTTTCAGGAGCACTTCCCGCTCTGGGGTGAGATCGCTTGGGGACCACTCGCGGGAACGGGCGAGATCTTCCCCCTCGATGGCCTGGATAACGTCCAACAGCGAGATCTGCCAGGGCGCTCGGGCCAGGGAGTAGCCTCCTTTTGCTCCCCGTTGGCTGCGCACCAACCCTTGTCTGCGCAAGGTGGCCAGCAATTGCTCCAGGTAGCGATCGGGTATGGACTGATGGGCCGCAATTTCTTTAATCTGCAGCACCTGGCCATCGCTGTAGTGCTGGGCCAATTCCAGAAGGGCCAGGAGAGCATATTCACTTTTACAAGACAGTTCCAAGATATCCATCCTTCCGGGAGAGCCTAGGTCTATGATACTCCGGTTTTTCGCCGGGGTTTGGTGAGATTCCGTCCTGAGCAGGCAAGGGGATCCAGCCGGTAAGGTGGAATAGGCCCCTTTGGGAATGGTTTATGGCGAGTGTCAGCACCCGTGCTGGTTCGGCGCGGATCCCGGTGGAACGATTGCAAGCCTTGCACCAACAGATTGGCAAGTTGATTGCCAACATCGAATCGGTGTTTCAGGGCAAGTCACAGGTGGTGCAAGCGGTGGTCATGGCCTTGGTTGCGGAAGGTCATGTTTTGCTGGAGGATGTGCCCGGTGTAGGCAAGACCACGTTGGCGCGGGCCATCGCCCACAGTTTGGGAGCCAAGTTTCAACGGATTCAATTTACCAGCGACTTATTGCCGACAGATATCCTTGGCCTCACCCTGTTCAATAAGGGAAAAGGGGATTTTGAATTTCGCCCTGGCCCCATTTTTGCCCATGTGATCTTGGCGGATGAAATCAACCGCACCTCGCCCCGCACTCAGAGCGCCCTGCTGGAGGCAATGGCGGAAAGGCAGGTTTCGCTGGACGATCGCACCTAC
Organism: Synechococcus sp. H55.2; assembly: GCF_047462495.1. Classification (NCBI taxonomy): domain Bacteria; kingdom Bacillati; phylum Cyanobacteriota; class Cyanophyceae; order Synechococcales; family Synechococcaceae; genus Synechococcus; species Synechococcus sp. H55.2. The sequence goes on from NZ_JANSJH010000158.1 coordinate 2,158, forward strand.
CCGCTGCCCAGCCCCTTTATTGTGTTGGCCACCCAAAATCCTTTGGAATACCACGGCACCTATCCTCTGCCAGAAAGTCAGTTGGATCGGTTTTTGGTGCGGTTGTCGATTGGCTACCCCAGCCCTGAGATAGAGCGAGCTTTGCTGTTGCAACGGCAACAAGCCGAGCCGGTGGAGGCTCTGCAGCCGGTTCTCTCTTTGGGTGAGTTGCGAGAGATCCAGGCGGCGGTGGATCAGGTGTACCTGGACGGATCCCTGGCGGACTATCTTTTGCAGGTGGTGCAGGCCACTCGTGTTTCCAAGCTGCTGCGGGCAGGGGTATCCACTCGTGGAGCGCTGGCCTTGGCGCGGGCGGCACGAGCTCAGGCGCTGGTAAAAGGGCGCAGCTTCTGTTTGCCGGAAGATCTGCAAGCGTTGTTCGTCTCGGTACTGGCCCATCGGGTTCTCCTGGCTGGGTCGGGAGAGATGGCCGGTAACCGACGGCAAGAGGCAGAGGCGGTGATTCAGGACATTGTCTCCACCATTGAGCCGCCTGTTTAAATTCTTGGCTGAACTCGATCTTGATGACTCCAGCATAGAAATCCTGTCTTGTGCTCCAGTTCATAGGGAAAAGGAGAGCTAAAGATGAATCCAATAAGCTGTTTCATAACAACCGTTTGAAAAGACCATAAGATCAAGCCAACCCTGTCGTTCTACTGTGGGGCCGACTATGAAGCTTGCTACCTCTCGCCAGCTTTGGGTCAATGCTTTTCCCACCTTGGCTGGCCTTGCTGTAGCCCTCGGCAGCCTGGGATCCGGTGGATCCCTGTGGCAATCGGGGGCAGCCGCTTTGGCTACGGGAATGACCGGCTACCTCGCTTCCGCCCTGGCCGGGAGTGAAGCCAGAGCCAAAACCCAACTGCTGGAGCAATCCCTGGAGTACTTCAAAAGCCAGCAAGAGTTAGGTCTACAACACCTGCAAAACGAGCTGGCCGATCTGCGGGCTGCTCTTGCCAATTGGGCACCCGTTCGGCAGGAAGAGGAAGCGGGCGATGGAACTGATCCTCAAGCCCATTGTGAGTTGGGATCCCAGATCCGATCTCAGCAAGCATGGCTGGCGCAACTGCGTGCAGAAGAGCAAAATCTAAAAGCCTCAATAGAAGATTTGCAAGCCAAAAAACAGAAGCTTGTTCAGTATTTGAAAGAGGGCGCTGCCAAACTCGATCAGCTCCACTCACAACGGGATCTTTTGGCCCAAGAGAT
>NZ_JANSJH010000159.1:0-3326 GCF_047462495.1 Synechococcus sp. H55.2
AAATGCAGGGCTTCTTTGGCCGCGACGTGGAGGTGCAACTGCAGCAGCCCCGAGAACATCAGGTGGAGCTGGCGCTCATCGCCCGTCCCGGATCCCAGGCCACCTGAGCAAGACAGCGGGGCTTAGGTCCTTTGCTTCTCTGCACGACTTTTTCACAGTTTTGTTCCTAAGATTAGAACGACTCACACAGGTGTGTTGAAGACTGAGACACTAGAGGAAGGAGACTTGGGGATCCCCATATTTGGGATCCCTATTTTTTGAATGATAAAAAGTTAGCAGGATTCCTCTCGGAGCGACACGAAAACAGCGCCAGCAATGACGCTAATCTCAGCTCTCGTCCTCAAGCTGGTTGCCAGTCGCTTGCCAAAAGCTTCTACAACCCACCTCATGCAATCCAAGGGATCCCTGGCAGCAGTTGTCACCGGTTGGTCTCGTAGGGTTTTGGTTCCAAGATAAGCAGTTGGTCAAGAAACTTAACATCTAGGTCAACTCATCTTAACTCAATAAAGACTCCCCGAGCCATCGGGTTAACTTTTGTGGGTCTCAGCAGCCCAATCCTGAATAATCCAGGTACGCAAGATCTGGATTTCTTCAGGGCTCAAGTGGCCCAAGCGATCCGTGCCGGTGCCGTTGCGGCGAATGTAGGCCAATTCGGGAGATCCGCTGCGTCCAATAAAAGAGCCGGGAAATTCTCCTTGGGGATCACTCACGGGGGGTCTCGGCGTCGGCACAGTTCCCGTCCCAAGCTCCGATAAGGAACCGGGGGCGTCGGCCCCTTCTCCTTCTGCATTCAAGGGGATCCCTGCCGCCCGTTGAATAACAGCATGGCGAGCCAACCAGCGCGGTTTCAGCAACTCGCTATTTTCTGATCCGGGCGTTACGTAACGCATCACCGCGGCATAGCTATCCAAAGGGCTGCGCCGCATCCGACCGGCCCGCTGATGACAACCCACACAGCTAGCATCCAGTAGGGGCTGAATATCTCGCTGGTAGGTGTATTGAGGCTCAGTGCGGAAGGTCAACTCTATGGGATTTTGTAAATCTAGCTCTTTGGCAGCAGGTAAGAACACTCTGTAATCGGTACTGTAGTTGAGTGGCTGTAAAGGCTGTACAATTAGCTCGTTTCCCTGGATATCAAAGGCCACTTCCAAAGGAGGCTGGATCCCAAAAGCCAAACTCGTCATTCCTGTCGGAAGCTCTCGGTCGAAACGCAGGCGAATACTTTGATCAACTGGGATCCCTCTTTGGCCATTGGAAGGATTGCTAGAGACCAATGCGACTCCACCTTGAGGAAGAGGAGTAAATTCTACCTGAGCTTTTCGGGCCGCCACTCTTGGTTGTAAAAGAGTTAATGCATTGGGATAGAAAGTGGCATATTGCTCCAGTTGAGTTGGCGATGGGTTTTGCTGCCAAACACTGCGAGGCATTCGCACCGTGAAGAGGGGCACTTGTTGTTCCCCACCTTGCCCCAGTACTTCTAAAGTGAGCTGCTCCGCCTGCGGCTGTGCCTGAAATTGTTGTGCCAAGGTTTGCCAAACCAAAGAGCGCGATTGCTCGACAAGCTGTGAATAGCTCTGCCCCTGCACCCGTAGAGAGAGATGATAGGTTTGCGGCCATCCTACCTCACCCCAAGCCAGCACCCAGGCCAACCCGAAGGCGAGCAACAGGGATCCCAGCTTCAGCCAAGGCCGGCGGCGAGAGTTCGACATCAGCATTAATCAGCAACGTATCTTAGGGTTTAGCCGTTTCTATGAGAATCTTCCATCTTTGGCAAAGCAACCGGTCTGAGAGAATGACAGTCATTGGCGGGCCACTCTTCTACTCTTCTAGAACAGTTGGGGTAATCAAGACAACAACTTCACTTCTAATGTTCGTCGTGTTTTGCCTACGAAAGAGAGCACCTAGCAGAGGAATCTCAGCAAGAAGTGGAACTTTATCAACAGACACTCGATCCTCCTCTTGTATCAATCCTGCCAAAAATAGTGTTTCCCTGTCTTTAAGTCTGATTTGCAAAGAGCCAACAGAACGCTGATTGAGCAAGCTAATTACGGCTCCGTCTGCTAAAGTGATTTGGCTACCGATAGATGAAACCTGGGGAAGAAGATTCAACGTAACGTAGCCATTGTCATCAATCCTGACGTTTTGAATAATTAAGTTGACTCCTGCGTTTCCTTTTTCAAAAACGACTGTTGACGTACCCGTTGCAGGGTCTGTTACCAATCTCCTATTGGTGATAACTTCTTGACCAACTACAATAGCCGCGCCCGTGTTGTTAGCGACGACCACTTTTGGGTCAGCCAGTATCTTGGCTGTTCCTGAAGCAATAGCTGCATCTATGCGGGCCGCAAGAGATTGCTGGAGTCGGTTTAAGGTGTTGAACACAAGTGAGCCGCCAGTTCCTACGGAAGGAACTACGCCAACGTCAGGAACCGAAGACCCTGCAGGTTGGTTGAGGGGAGTTCCACCAAAGGTGGTATTATCTCCAGAGCCCAGTGCAAAGTTGCCAGAGGCACCGCCTAATGCCACTCCTAGACTAGAGTTGTTATTGAGGTTAATCTCAATAAACCTAGCACTAACTAAGACCTGACGACTTCTAAGATCAATCTGGGCAAGGTAGGCTGCAATCACATCATGCTGGGCAGGTGTGGCAACAATAGTTAGTGAGTTTGTTCTTGGATCTGCTTGAATGGCTGACTCTTGAGCAAGAGGGATATTCGATGCTTCCAGGATAGCTAAAATTCTACTTCTGATTTCACTTGGAGTGATACTTAGTTGTCTAGCATTGATTTCGACTGTTGCTTGCCCGCCTCCGGCCCCAGCAGCAGTAAGGTTAAAGGTCTGTTCTGTCTCTTCGATTCTTAGTTGATTAAGTCTATATGTTTTGACAATCTGCTGGCCGACTCCAGGAAGGCTAGTGCCGATAAAAACTGTTTGCCCTACACGAGTTGCTTGCAGTTCCTTCAGCCGCAAGATAAAGTTGAACGTTTCCTGTAAGGGTGAGTCGGCTACATCTAAGGAAATCGTCAAGTCCGGAGGAACGTCGTTAAGAACTACATTTAGTCCAGCTCGACGTACCAAGAGACTCAACACATCACCTACGGGAGCATCCCTCAGGGTTAAGGTAATCTTGGCATTTGAGCCCAAGTCAACTGGAGGGGGAGCAGGAAGGATGCTGCCGACTGCAAGATCCCCTGCCGGAGGAGCTACTGCTCGACCCTGGAAGGGAGAAGTAGTGGGATCAACGGATCCCGGCGGCAGTTGGGGTTGGTTAAGCTGCCCTACGGGGGGCACCTGAGAAATGACCGGCCCAGGGGAAGCCGGCTGAG
>NZ_JANSJH010000160.1:0-3213 GCF_047462495.1 Synechococcus sp. H55.2
GTGCTATCCATCCCCACCGTATAGACGGTGGGGAATTCCGCACCTTACGTTAAAGTTACACTTTTTCCGGAATCGAGTGCAATTGGATTACAAGTGCGAGGAAATAAATTCTATACCTACAAGCACCATACACCTGACTATAACTGACCCTATTCGAGAAAGTGCAGGCATTGCTGCAGGGCGCGCTGCACCGAGCCCAGGTAGCCCTCTCCGAACAAGTTGAGATGGTTGAGCCAGTGGTAGAGCTGGTAGAGAGGCTTGCGGTGGGGATACCCCTCGTTCAAGGGATAGGCCTGCTGATAAGCCTGATAGAACGCCGGCGGAAAACCGCCGAACAGCTCTGTCATCGCCAGATCTGTCTCCCGATCCCCGTAGTAGACGGCTGGGTCGAAGATCACGGGGGATCCATCGGCCAAGGCCCCGTAGTTGCCCCCCCACAGATCTCCATGTAGCAGAGCGGGTTCCGGCCTATAGTCCTGAAAAAACGCTTCCAGCTTCGCCATCACCCGTTCGGCTTGGGTCACCCACGTGCCGCGGTATCCCCGTTGGCAGGCCAGCTTGACTTGGTAGAGCAGCCGCTGTTCCCGATAAAAGTCCGGCCAGTTTGGCCGCCAACTGTTGATTTGCGGCGTGGAGCCGATGGTATTGTCGCGATCCCAGCCATAGCTCCCGTTGGGAGACAAGGTGCGATGCAACTGGGCCAACTGGGATCCCAAGAGACTGGCCGTGTGGGGACGGGGCGAGGTTAGCTCCAGGTACTCCAGCACCAAGTAGGCTTGGCTTCCTACGGATCCCCAAACAATGGGTCGAGGCACCCGAATGGCGTGGGCAGCCGCCAGGGTTTGCAAGCCCGCCGCTTCTGCCGCAAACATCTCCAGCGCCCTCTCTCCCCCACGGGCCAATTTGACGAAGTAGTCTCTCGACCCTTCTGTAAGAGGGTTTTGGGGAGCGCAGGAAAACCGATAGGTGGCGTTGATGCTGCCCCCGCCCACAGGACGATACCGCAGGGGCTGGATGGGATCCCCTGTCGCTTGCGAAAGGTGCTGGGCAATGGCTTGCCAAAGAGTTTGCATCAACAGCAAAAGTTAGTTGTTGGGGGAAAACAGGTACTTAATTGACATATTCTCCATAGCTTGCCTCAGACTCTCCGCCACAGCCCATCCGTTGCTGACCAGGACGCCGTTCGCCTGCTCTCATTTTGATCTTGAATTGATCTTGAAACTGATTTTTCTCCTTGCCTAGTGCCTGCTGGGCCAATGTCGGGTAGAGTTGGCGATAGCCATCCTGATGTCGGTTAACGCTTATGAATAGCCCGAACCCGGATCGCGATCCCGCCTTTTCACCCCGCGCTCAGCAGGGCAGTCTGGGTTGGAGCCTTGGCTTGTTTTTCGGATCCCTGGCTTGGGCAGGATGGACAAGTCAACCGCCAACTTGGGCTCAACCGGTCGAGCAGCAACCGCAAGAGGAAGTCTTTGTGCTGGAGCGCAACATCGATCCTGGGGCGCAAATCCGGGTGCGTAACGAGCTGGTCAAGATCTGTGGCGACTATCGCTGCGAAGGCTATCGCTTTGCGGTGCGGGTGCCGATTGGCCCTGAAGATACTCTGGAAACTCTGCTGGGGCGGCTGGATGCTGAGATGCGGCGGGAGGTGGATCGGGTGTTTCAAACTCGGCCCGATCTCAATCGGGTCATCGTCGATGGCTATGTCTTTTCGGGAACTCCCGCTTTTGTTGGCCGAGAAGTGCTGTTGCAAACGATGTTTGTTCCCCGTCACCGTTGGCAAGTGGGTCGCTTGGGGCCAGAGCAAGACGCGATTTTCTACGCCGAGCTGCTGCCCCAGGTGACGCCTTTTCTCACTCCATCCCCAACCCCCACGCCCGCACCTGGGCCTGTACCCGGAGAGGCTGTGCCCCCTCTGCCCCCAGCTCCTGTGGCAACGCCTACCCCTGAAGAAACCCCAGCCGCTCCACCGCCGCCGGGGGGTGTGATCGAACGGCAGCCCATTCGGCCTTGAGGGGGTTGCTCGCTTTAAATGCCCTCTGGGGATCCCACCATTTTTGCCCTCAGTCTGTTGCCGTTGGAGCTGGGGTGGGGTTGAGTCCTGGGTCGCCGTGATCTAGGCTTCAAAATTAGGAGGGATCCCCTCGGTTGATGGCTTGACTGGATCGGTGTCGGCGGCATGGCAGGACACAGCAAATGGGCCAACATTAAACGGCAAAAGGCCCGTGTAGATGCCAAAAAGGGCAGCCTATTTACCAAACTTTCGCGGGCCATTATCGTGGCGGCTCGCAGCGGCTTGCCAGATCCGGATGGGAATTTTCAGTTGCGGGCGGCGGTGGAGAAAGCCAAAGCGGCGGGGATGCCCAGCGAGAACATCGAACGGGCCATCGCCAAGGGAGCCGGCAACTGGAGCGATGACAGCCCCCTGGAAGAAGTTCGCTACGAGGGCTATGGCCCCGGCGGGGTAGCGGTGTTGATCGAGGCGATGACCGACAACCGCAACCGCACGGCTGCCGAGGTGCGAGAAGCTTTCAACAAAACCGGCGGCAGCTTGGGAGAAGCCGGCTGTGTGAGCTGGATGTTCCGACAGCGAGGGGTGATCAGCCTGGAGAACGTGGCGGATCCCGAAGCCCTGTTGCTGGCGGTGGCAGAAGCAGGGGGCGATGACCTCAAGGTGGAGGGAACCAGCGCAGAAGTATACTGCGACTACTCCTTGCTCGAGCAGGTGGCCACGTATCTGAAAAAAGAGGGCTGCCAAGTGCAAGATGCCGCCATCCGCTGGATCCCATCCAATGAGGTTCAGGTGGGGGATCCCGACACCGCCAAGCTGGTGCTCACCTTGATGGAACGTCTGGATAGCCTGGACGATGTGCAAAATGTCTACGCCAATTTCGAGATTGACGAGGCGGTGATGGAAAGCCTAGCCTGAGGACACCCTTCTATTGAAGCGACAGGAAACTCTCATCAGAGCTGCATTGCCGGCCACACCTACAAACAAAACGTTTCTCTAAGTCGTTATTGCTACACAACGCTCTAACTCCCCTCTCCCTGAGGGAGAGGGGTCGGGGGTGAGGGTCATCCCTGAGGGAGAGGGGTCGGGGGTGAGGGCAACATCGCTATTGGGTAACTGACCTTGTGCTAAATGGACTACAAATTGATCCCTCACCCTGCCCTCTCCCAGAGGGAGAGGGTTCTGAGTCTTCTCCCCCTCGC
>NZ_JANSJH010000161.1:0-3108 GCF_047462495.1 Synechococcus sp. H55.2
AGGGCAGCTTGCATGCGCTGGGCGGCGCGGCTGAGGCGCTGCTGCCAGGTTGTCCATTTTTGCTGCAAAAACTCTGCCGCCTCATCCAGCAGGGAGAGGTCGAACTTGCCCCCTTTGGCCAGCTCGTCCCGCACCTGCTTGACCTTGACGCGCACCACCTCCGGCGGATCCTGGGGGCCGACCAGGGCTTTGAGGCGCTCCCCCATGCGCTGGATGAGCTGCTTGACTTGGCGGGATTTTTCGCTCCAAAAGTTCTTTAGGCCCTCAGTCTCCGATTTGAGGCGCTGGGGAGCATCTTCCTTGACCACCACCGCGTCCACGTCGATGGCCTCTACATCCTCAGGTAAGAGGACGGCGCGCCCTCCCCAGGGCTCAGCAATGCTGCCCCCCAGGATGTAAGCAGCAATGGATCCGGTCTCCCAGTCGAAGAGAAAATCCTCGATCCAACCCACCGGCTGATCCCCAATGCGCACCGTTCGCCGGTAGAGGGAGCTGAGGGGCGTTGCCGGGGTGGCGAAAACGGCGGAGTAGGTCAGCAGCGCGTCCGGCCCGATGAGCGAGATCTGCTCCAGGGGAGTGTAGCCCTGCTGGCTGGTGAAGTAGCAGACCCGTCCCTGGGGATCGACCCAGATTTCTTCGACGGTGCCCAGGGCCGTGGCGGTGCTGCCATCCAGGGCCAGCAGGCCCACCACTTGGCTGCGTCGGATGATCTGTTCCATGAGGAGTTCTCCTTAATTAAAGTTGACAAGGAGCAGGGTTCAGTGGGGTTGTCGTAGGGGTTCCGGGATCCTCAAAACCCGCGGTAGTGGTGGAGCTGCGCCCTGAGGCGGGCAATTTCCTGGGCCATGTCCAAAACCATCGCCGCCCCAACCCAGTTGAGGCCCAAGTCGCGATGCAGACGGATCATCTGGAGCAGGCGCCTGAGCTGCTGGGGGGTGAGGTAGCTGCTTTCGGCTTCCACCAAACCGTGGGCCAGCAGCCACTCCAAGAGGTGGGGCGGGATCCCAGCTACTTCGCTGGCCTGCTCAAAGGTATAGAGGCGTTCTTCCAACCGCACAATGGCCAAGCTCATAGCCTCACCTCCTGCAAGTAGGCGCGGGGATCCCAGCTCCGATTTTGCCGCAGTTTCTCGTAAAGATCCCGCTCAGTGGGGGAGAGGGATTTGGGCGTGACAACCTTTAGCCGCACCAGCAGGTCGCCTCGCTGCCCTTGGGGATCCCGCCAGCCTTGGCCGCGCAGCCGCAGGGTTTGGCCGCTATCGACGCCGGCAGGGATCTTCAGTTGCACCCGACCGGTGGGGGTGGGCACTTCCGCCGTGCCGCCCAAAACCGCCTCATCGGGCGTGATGGGCAGCTCGCAGAGCAGGTTGTCGCCGTCAAAGCGGAAGAAGGGGTGGGGAGGCAGCTCCAGGGTGAGGTAGAGATCCCCCCTCGGCCCGCCGAAGGGGCTATATTGGCCTTTGCCCTTGACGCGGATGCGGCTGCCGGGTTTGGCGCCGGCAGGGATACGGATGGTGAGGGTTTCGCCATCCACGCTCAGCCGCTTTTGGGTGCCGTGGAAGGCTTCTGCCCAGGTGAGGCCTAGCGTGGCTTCTACGTCTTGCCCTGGCAGATCCACCGAGACAAACGGCCCAAACCCGGTGGTGAAACCCTGGAAGCCGCCGCGGCGGGATCCCATGCGGCCCAGCAGATCGTTGATGAAGTCCTCAAAGTTGGTGTACTGGGCAAATCCTTCCATGCCCGGCCCTGCCGCCGCACCGCTGCCCACCCGTTGCCAGTACTGGCCAAACTGGTCGTAGCGCCGCCGCTTGTCCGGATCCGAGAGCACCTCGTAGGCTTCGTTGATCTCCTTGAAGCGCTCCTCGGCTGCCTTGTTGCCGGGGTTAACGTCGGGGTGATACTGGCGAGCCAGCTTGCGATAGGCGCGCTTGATCTCCTCTAAAGAAGCATCTCGGCTGACGCCCAGGATCTGGTAGTAGTCCTTGAAATCGCTCGCAGCCATAAGCTCACCCCTACGAAATCAGGTTAAGGCTTTTCAGGATACTTCTCAGAATGTAAGGTGGGTATTGAAGAGACGGAGCCACGGCGGGGCAGTTGGCTCTGCCCCTGCTGTTGAGAAGCTATCTGGGCTAGGGCTTGCGCCTGGAAAAGATCCCCTTGTCGTCCCTTGTGAAAACTTGTTTGACCTTTTCCCAAGCCTTGAGCAGCGCTTGGGCGACGGGGTTGCCCTCTGCCTTGGCCTGGTTATAGGCTTCCACAAAGGTTTGCTGGGCTTCTTCTGAGAGATCGGCGCGGATTTCTGGGGAGATGGTCTCCGGCGTCAGGTTGCCTTCTGGCTCACTGGGCAAGTTCAAGTCGGCAGTGGCCACCTCTTCGCCGCCGGCACTTTGCAACAGCAAGTAGATTTCGCCGGCTTTTTCCTCCGGCACCTGCACCACCAAGAGGAACTCACCTGCTTGCACCCGGGTTTGGTAGATGGCAGCTTTCTCCTGCGGCATGCCCAGGGCAATGAGGGCGGATCCCAGCCCCGCTCCCAGCGCCCCGTAGAGAGCGCCACCGGTTGCCCCCAGCAGCGCCGCTCCCAAGGGCCCGGCGGCCACCACCGCTCCCAAAAAGGGAATAAACAGCACCCCTACCCCTGTAAGTAGCCCCAACAGGGATCCAAACAGGGATCCATAAATGGCGCCGCTGGTCAACCCGTCGAGAACCACATCCTTGCGGGTGATAAAGCCGCTGATTTTGGCTTCCGTTTGAAAATTGCGGCCAATGATGGAGATGCGATCGTTGGGGATGCCGCGGTTGAGCAGGCGCTGGATGCACTCTTGGACTTTGGCTTCTTCTTTGAAAACGGCAGAAACGCACTTTTTGGGGGCTTGGGCGAAGGCACTCATAAAAGCTCCTGGGAAAGTTTTGGCCGAGAAGGCTGAGGGCAGCTTTTGGCAAGCTTTTCCCCTCTTTGCCCATGCCGCCCATTATCTCCCTCTGCCGCCTCAGGGGAAGTCGAGGGATCGCGAAACTCCTGGAGCGATCTCCGTACTGAGGAGGCCTGCCCAAGCGCTCCGCGCCGCTCACGCGACCACCCCCAGCCCCTCTCCCTCAGGGACATCCC
>NZ_JANSJH010000162.1:0-2984 GCF_047462495.1 Synechococcus sp. H55.2
CCCTCACCCCCATCCCCTCTCCCTTTGGGAGAGGGGAGCTACAGAGCGAGGGGACAACTGTTGTTCATGGCTATTCGAGATGGCCATAGCTCCCAGGGATCCCCGTCTTTTTCCCTGCTGACCAGGGGGGTGGCAGAGAGGGCCCAGGAGCGCAGGTCGGATCCCTGACAGTCCGCTTAGGCTGAGAGTTCGAGGCTGAAAACTCTGTGCCTAAACCGTTTGGGTGTGAGCTGTAACGTTGAGAACGCGCAAGTGGGGCGGTTTGCAGAGTGGGGCCAAATGAGAGCCTGGCAAGGGGTTGCCCTGAAGCTGCTGGCCACCTTTTGCTTTGCCTGTTTGGGGGCGATCATCCGGCTCAACACGCCCGCCCTGCACCCTTTTGAAATTGTGTTCTTGCGCAACCTATTTGGGTTACTTGCCCTGGTGCCACTGCTTTTGCGAGCAGGGATCCACTCTCTGCGCACCGCCAAGATGGGCTTCTACCTCCTGCGCTCGGCAATCAGCACCTTGGGGATGCTGCTTTCCTTCTGGGCAGCCAGCCTGTTGCCTTTGGCGGAAGCAACGGCGCTGAGCTTTGTCCAGCTTTTGTTTGCCAGCCTCATGGCGGTCTGGGTGTTGGGCGAACAGATGCGCCCCTCCCGCTGGCTGGGATTGGGCCTGGCGTTTGCCGGGGCCTTGGTGATGCTAAGGCCGGGCTTTCGGGAGCTCTCTTTAGGGACAGGGCTAGCTTTGGCGGCGGCAGCCCTCTTTGCCTGGGTAACCATTGTGCTCAAGATCCTCGCCCGCACCGAGTCCAGCCTCACGATCACCGCCTACATGGGCCTGTTGCAGACTCCCCTTTCCTTCTTGGCTGCTGTTTGGGTTTGGAGCTGGCCTTCGCCGGAGCAGTGGCTGTGGATGGCGACAATGGGGCTGCTGGGCAGCCTGGGCCAGGTGGCCCTCACCCAAGCCTACAAGCTGGCCGAGGTGACCATGCTGCTGCCTCTTGATTTTTTCCGCCTCCTCTGGGCTAGCCTGATCGGGTTCTGGGTGTTTGCCGAGATCCCGGATGGGTGGACTTGGATGGGCGGAGCCTTGGTCTTGGCAGGCGCCACCTCTGGGGCCTACAGGGAAGCCCGGCTGCAGAGGGCCCAAACCCCGGCCTGGACTGGCAAAGTTGGAAAGCGGGAAGATCTCTAGGCCAGCCTAGAGCCGCGGCAGGACGGGACTGGAGCTGGTCAAGTCGGTGGTGGTGAGGGCCACCAGCAGGGCTTCCGGGCTGACGGGGAAGGGCAGATGGTGAATATCGGATCCCGGCTGGCAGGCCACTTGGGCAGCCTGCAGCAGCTCAGCGGATCCCAGGTGGTTGAGGTGGAGATCCCGCAAGTTGAGGGGCAGCCCCACCTGGCGGTAGAACTCCAGCAGCTGGGTGCGGGCGGCCAGCGCCAACTGGCTTCCCTGCAGGATCTCCTCTAGGCGAAGCTGGGCCAAGATGCCAAAAGCCACTTTCTCGCCGTGCAGGGTGGCCCGGTGCCCCAACAGATGGGTAAGGCCGTTGTGGACAGCATGGGCGGCCACGGTGCGACACTTGGCCCCTCCCATGCCGCCGACGATCCCCGCTAGGCAAATGCAGGCGTCCACCACCTGCCTCCAAGCAGTCCCACCTGGCTCCCGCAGGGCCGCCACCGATTTTTGCAAGAGCAAATCCCGTAAGACGCGGGCCTGCTGCACAGCGCCGATCACCAGGGCATCTTCTGAACTGCCGCTGCTCACAGAAGACTCGTACCACTTGGCCAAGGCATCTCCGATCCCGGCCACCAGAGTGCATGCTGGTGCTTGCAGAATCAAGTCATAGTCCAGGATCAAAGCAGCGGGAGCCTGATCTAGGGCCACATCCCGCTGAAAAGCTCCGGCCTCCGAGTAGATGTTGGACAGGGCGCTCCAGGCGGCACAGGTGGCAGCAGAGGTGGGCACCGTCGCCACCGGGATCCCCAACCGATGGGCCACCAACTTGGCCGTATCCAACGCCTTGCCGCCCCCCACCCCCAAAATGCCGGTTACGGATTCTGCTGTGGCCAGAGCCTGGAGACGAGCCAGCTCCGATTCGCTGCAATCGACGCCATAGGTGCTCCAGTAGACCTGAACGGCGGGATCCCGCTCCAGATTGCGCTTCAGGGGCAGTTCAGCCACAGCTAGCGATCGCTCCCCCCCGATCACCAACACGCGGGATCCCAGGATCGTCAGAGGTACGGCCTCGAGGATGCCGCTGCCGCGGTACAGCCGGCCTGGGGCCGGAATGGCCAGATCCCATTTGCAAGAAGAGGCGCTCAGCATTGCCAGAAAGGGGAGAGAAATCAGCTCAGTGTTTGTGAATACAGAACATGATCTTAGCGGCAAATCCTAGAGGTCTGGCTCGCCGCAGGGCTATAGTTAGGGCTAAGTTAGCGTCAACCTTCTCTGGCGCTCACCCAGCAGGGCAACGGTGCCGTTTAGCAACAAGGGATCATGAACCCGACGACCCAGCATCAGCTCATACTCAAAATTGTGGCCGGCTCCGCTTGGGCCGATGGGCATTTGGAACCCCAGGAACTGGCCTACTTGGGATCCCTGCTGCGCCGCTATGGTTTGGAGCACGATACCGAGCTGCGAGAACTGATCCAAAAGCCCATCCCGATGGAACAAACCGAGCGCTGGATGGCCGATTATCTTGCTCAGGCCAGTGAAACCGAGCGCTTACAACTTTTGGGAGCAATTGGCAACCTGATGATGGCTGACGACACAGTCTCTCCAGAAGAGCACACCCTCTTGGATGACTACCACACCCTCATGGCAGGGATCCCACCTCGTCCAGAATCGGCGCCCAATCTGGTGAAGGGTGTGGGGCAATTTTTCCGCCGCGTGGCCAAGGCTGTGAGGGGAGAGGCTTCCTAACACATTTTGACCACACCATCTGGGGAGCGGCGCAGGGAAAAGTTTGATTAACGTAAGGTGCGGAATTCCCCACC
>NZ_JANSJH010000163.1:0-2912 GCF_047462495.1 Synechococcus sp. H55.2
GCAGAAGTGCCGCAAGAATCCTCTTAACTCTTGCCTAATGCCTCTGAGCACCTGGCATCCTATTTGGGGTGCCATTTTTCGAGTTGGCCCATGAAACCCGGGATCCTGATCTCAGCAGCAGCCAACCAAGAAGCCGCCTTGCTCGAGCTGCTCACACAGCAGCGCGCCCTGGTCTCGCGGTTTTGCTGGATTGTCGAGGGATCCCTAGCCGCCCATTTGACCCAACACCCCAGGCTGACGGTCAAAACCGTTGCCTCTAGGGCAGAATGGCATGCTCAACTTTTTGAGGATAGTACCCAAGCCGTCATTGCCCTCTGGGATCCGACAGCAGATCCGGCCGGGTTGGCAAAGTTGGTTCAAAATTGCCAAGAAGCAAATCTTCCGCTGGCGCTGAATGTGCCCACTGCCCGAGCGCTGCTGCTCTCGTTGGTGGAGCAACGCCTGGGCTATTTGATCTTCAACCCCATTGCTGGCCAAGGGGATGAAACCCAACAACTGGCCCTGGTGCGGCAACGCCTATCCGCTGGGATCCGCCTGCAGGTGTTGCTGACCGAGCCGGAGCGCGATGCCAAAAGCCTGGCAGAAGAAGCCCTGGCCGCCCGTCCCGATCTGATCATCGCTTCCGGTGGCGATGGCACGGTTTCAGCCGTGGCCGGGGTACTGTTTGGCTCCGGCATTCCCCTGGGGGTGATCCCGCGCGGTACGGCCAATGCTTTTGCTGCAGCCCTGGGGATCCCAACTGATTTGGAAAGGGCTTGCGATCTAATCTTGGCCGGATCGACACGGGTGATGGATGCCGCTCGCTGCAATGGGCAGCCGATGATCCTGCTGGCCGGGATCGGGTTTGAAGCGGAAACGGTCGAACGCGCTAGCCGCGAATTGAAAAGTCGCTTGGGATCGCTAGCCTACTTGCTGGCGGGGTTACAACAACTGGCGAACCAGCAACCCTTTCAAGTGACGCTCCAAGTGGATGGAGCCGAGCTGCAGCACTTGCAAGCCACTGCCCTGACCATTGCCAATGCTGCACCGGCCACCTCTGTGCTTGCCCAGGGCCGTGGGCGCGTCAATCCGACGGATGGGCAACTGGATGTGACGGTGGTGCGCGGCCAAGATGACCCCAATTCAGGCAGGCTGTCCCAGGCGTTGGCGCGACGGGTGCAACCGCTCGGGGATATGGTGCATCTGCTGGGGGCCTCTCTGGCCAAGCAGGTGCCGCAACTGAAAGGGATCCTCACCTTCAAAGCTTCCCGCATCCGGGTTGAGGCAACCCCACCCCAAAAGGTGGTCGTCGATGGAGAAGTGGTGGGCACAACCCCCGTCCAGATCGAGGTGATCCCAGGGGGGCTGACCGTGATCGCGCCGCCTGTGCGGCGGCCTAACTTCGCCGAAAAGCTCGCCATCTTCTGGGTGAGACGGGTTTCTCCGAGCCTGACCCTGCTGAGCACAACCGTTGGCCTGGGCGGGATCCTCGGCTCGGCTCTGGCCCTTTGGGGACTGACTCTGGCTTTGCAAGGACTGGCGCCCTCCAGTCAAGCCATCGATGTATGGATTTTGCAGTGGCTGCGCCGGGCCAGCCCTTGGCCAGATCCCTTGGCTTGGGTGGGGTGGGGGTTAGGGCATCCGATTGGGCTGGTGAGCTTGACCGCCTGTGGATGGGTTTTGCTCTGGCGCAGCCAACAAAGACGAACGGCTTGGGGGCTGTTGGTTGCAGCCTTAGGAGCTGCCGTGATCGCCGGGATCCTAAAGCCCACTTTTTCTCGGGCCCGCCCAGATCTTTGGGATCCCATTCTTGCAGAGACAGGCCACAGCTTTCCCAGTGGACAGGTCATCGCAGCAACGGCAATCTACGGTCTGTTGGGCTATCTGCTGGCAAGGTATTATCCTGCTCAGCGGCGCTGGATCGGGGGCGGCGTGCTGGGGATCCTACTCCTCATTGGTTTCAGCCGGGCCTACTTGGGGTTGAACTGGCCCAGCGATCTGCTGGCCGGATATAGCCTGGGGGCTTTGTGGTTCCTTTTTTGCATCACCTTTCTGCGGATTCAGCTAGAAACCGCAGGAGCCCCGCCCCGTAGGGTCAGGGTCGGGAGAAATGCGGATGACGTATGATTGCAACATGACCCAAGTTTTAACTATCTCCTGCAAGCTCAAGGTATCTGCTTCGCAAGCCGTGAAGCTAGAGGCAACCTTGTCGGCTTTTGCACAAGCACTCCTCGCGCCAGCGGGCCGTAGGCCTTACTGGGTCAACCAAAACACACCAGAGAAGGTGGTCAACCCAGTCAAGCTCCAATCTCTCTGCTACCGCGCAATTCGTACCCGCTTTGGGCTATCCAGCAACCTGGCACAACAGGTGTGCAGAAGGTTGGCCGCTGCCCGCAAGGTTGCCCAGCAAAAAAATCGTCCGGTCAAAGCGTTCAAGTCTGGCTTCGTTACCTACGATGCCCGCATCTTCTCTTTCCGCGAGAAGGACTGGACGGTGTCGCTGACCACCGTTGAGGGACGCGAACGCTTTGAGCTGGATATAGGTAACTACCAGCGCGGCATGCTGGCCGGTTCTCATCCCAAAGCAGCCACATTGGTCAAACGCCAAGACGGTTCTTACTACATCCAGATTGGCGTGGAGCACGACCCACCGGAGCCACGAGACACCACCAGGGCGATTGGTGTGGATTTGGGTAGGAGAGATATTGCCCATACTTCTGAGGGAGAGAACTGGAATGGACAGCAGTTGAACCAGGTCAGAGACCACTACTCTGGGTTGAGGGCGGCTCTGCAACGCAAGGCCGGTAAGGGCACCACTCGGCGAAAATGTCGGCAACTGCTGCAACGGCTGTCTGGTCGGGAGAGACGCTTTCAAACTTGAACCACTGCATCTCCAAAGCGATTATTTCTAGGGCGACCGTTTTATTGCCTTG
>NZ_JANSJH010000164.1:0-2858 GCF_047462495.1 Synechococcus sp. H55.2
CCCAGCCCCTCTCCCAGCCCTCACCCCCAGCCCCTCTCCCAAAGGGAGAGGGGAGATTGAGATAGCGCTCCGCGCTGCCGGGGCGAACGAGGCAGCAAAGGGTTTCCGGAAAACTGGAGATGTCCCTGTTGAACTGCTGCTGTTTCGTTTTATGGCTGCTCAGGATGGTCGTAGCTTCAGGGGGTGGCGATCATCACATGCTTGGTAATCTGATAGTCGCGCACCGCCTCGGCGGAAAGATCTTTGCCAAATCCCGATTGTTTGAAGCCGCCATGGGGAGCCTCAGAGGCAATGGGAATGTGGTCGTTGATCCAGACGGTGCCCACCTCCAGCTCAGCGGCTAGTTTCATGGCTCGTCCGATGTCTTGAGTCCACACAGAAGCCGCCAACCCGTATAGGACGTCATTGCCCAGGCGTAGCGCCTCCGCTTCTTCGCGGAACGAGCCGAGCGTGAGAACCGGCCCAAAAACCTCACTCTGCACGATCTCCGCTTTTTGATCGACATTGGCAATCACTGTGGGTTCGTAGTAGTAGCCCCGGTCAAACTGGGAAGGGATCCGCCCGCCGGTCAGCACTTTGGCCCCTTCGGCTTTGGCCCGCTCCACAAATCCCATCACCCGCTCCCGCTGGGCTGCCGAGACCAAAGGACCCATCTCCACCCCCGCCTCAAAAGGGGATCCCAGTGTCACTTTGCGCATCGCCTCCACAATGGCCTCCTGCACCTGCGCCAGCTTGCTCTCGTGCACATAGACGCGGGTGGCTGCCGTACAGTCCTGGCCGGTGTTGAACGTGGCGGCGAAGGCGGCCTTGGCGGCCACGCTTTCCACGTCGGCATCTGCAAAAACCAGGAAGGGCGCTTTCCCCCCCAACTCCAAATGCACCCGCTTCAGGGTATTGGCGGCGGTGCGCATCACCTGCTTGCCGGTGGCGGTAGAGCCGGTAAGGCTGACCATGCGCACCTGCGGGTGCTCCACCAAAGCTTGGCCGGTGGCATTGCCCCCGGTAACAATGTTCACAACCCCCGGCGGGATCCCGGCTTCAGCGATCAGTTCCCCCAACATCAGAGTGGTCAGAGGGGTGGTGGGAGCAGGCTTGAGCACCACCGTACAGCCAGCAGCCAGAGCAGGGCCGATCTTCCAGACGGCCATCAGCAGCGGGTAGTTCCAGGGGGTAATTTGCGCGCACACCCCCACCGGCTCTTTGCGAAATAGCGAGGTGTAACCCTTGGCGTATTCTCCGGCGCTGAAGCCATGGATGTCGCGGGCGGCAGCAGCGAAGAAACGCAGATTGTCGACCGCAAACGGCAAATCTCCCCCCAAGCTCACCAGCTCGTAGGGCTTGCCGGTGTTTTCCGACTCTACACGTGCCAATTCGGCGGCGCGAGCTTCGATGAGATCCGCCAATTTCCAGAGGGCCAGGGAGCGCTCGCCAGGCGTGAGTTTCGACCAACGGCCATCGTAAAAGGCCGTCTGGGCAGCCTGCACCGCCCGATCCACATCGGCCGGGCTGGCATCCACCACCTCTGCTAGTTCCTCGCCAGTAGCCGGGTTCTCGATGGTCATCAAGCCCCCCCCTTGGCTATCGACCCATTGGCCGTCGATCCAGAGTTTGTAGGCCATAGCGATGTCCTCAACTGCTTGGTAAGGGTGAAATGGCTTTCCCCATTGTGCCGAATCTTCTTGAGTTGACCAGAAAAAAGGCAGCGCAAGCCCCAGCATTTGCGCTAAATGCTTTAGATGCTCCGCACCGCTTAGGCGGCTGAGAAGTCGCCTTCAAGATTTAGCGAGGGAAAACCACCTGGGCCCGCAACTCGCCGGGAGGGTTGGCCTGCGTATGGATGTTGATGTAGTAGGCCCCGGCCAAGAAGCTGGAGACCTGCTCAGGGGTGAGTTGGGCCTCTAGCCGGAAGTTCCCCGATTGATTGTCGGGATTGGGCAACATGTTCAGGACAAAGACGACCGGGCCTGTGGCCTGGGCGAAAGATTGTCCCGGCTGGGGCTGGGCCAGGTGAATGTGGCCGGGGCCAAAATTGGCGATCGGCAAAAGTGGGGTCGTGAGATTCGTAAAACTCCCCTGGACAGATAGAGTACGGGCGGTCTGGTTTAAAGTGACAACAGCACTGCCGCTGGCGGAGCTGGGCACCGCTACCGGCGGTACTTCGGCAGCAGGAGATAGGGTCAAGGTAGCCGTAGAGACTACAGCTCCCGGCGCAGGGGTTACCGAGCTGCCGCTCCCGCAGCCGCTGAGAAACAAGGCAGCAGCCAGGCAAACACCCCAAAAAGCTTTGCAGACAAAACGAAGCCGAAAGGCTGAATCCAGCAAAAACGTCAACAACATGGAAAAAGCTCCTCGGTCGGAGAACAAGCCATCTCAGATACGGAGCAGGCCCAGCTTCGGATTCACCCTTGGAGAACAAGATCACGATCGCCTGAGGAGTTACCCCTGTTTCTCAAGCCGTCTTCCTCTCGAGGGGCTTCCCAAGAGGTTGAAGCAGCCTAGCTGCTGAGGGGCGGAGGGCCGAAGATGGCCAAGCTCCAAGGCTCTCCCTCGCCAAACTTTCCCAGGCCAGGTTCGCTGATCTGTGTGTTTAAAGGGTTCCCAACCCCTTGACAGGAGGCCAAAACTTACATTGCAAGCATAGCGGGCACAGCCAAACAACTGGGCTAAGTTTGGCCTCTATTGGTCTGTAGGGTAAAGACTGTACTTGCACCGGGCTTTCATGAGCTCAAGTTAAGTTGGCATGTCTATGCCAGCCCATAGAACTAAGGGAAGAACGCAGCAGTATTTCCAGCTTACAGGCGCATTTGGTGTTTGTTACTACAGCCCTACAACAAAGCTACTTTGTGGAGTCCAAGCTA
>NZ_JANSJH010000165.1:0-2801 GCF_047462495.1 Synechococcus sp. H55.2
GAGAGGGGCTGGGGGTGAGGGCCATCCCTCAGGGAGAGGGGCTGGGGGTGAGGGCTGGGAGAGGGGCTGGGGGTGGTCGCGTAAGCGGCGCGGAGCGCTTGGGCCTCAGGGAGAGGAACTGGTCGAAGAGCGCTTGGGGAAATGAGCGCCTGGGAGCTGTTTCAATCTAGTCTGAAATGACTACAGCCTACCCCCTTTAAAGCCTGAGTTGCCGGCCAAGTGGGGTCGGAAACTTTGCCGAGCAATCTTGTGCACGTGGCCGACGCAATCAAGCCAACAAGTCCTTGAGAACCTCATTGGAAAACAGCCAGCCCTCCGGCGGGATCAGCCGCAGCCGCCCGGCCTCACAACTGGCCCAACCCTTCTCAAAATAGGGATCCAGTCTCTCCAAGGCTTGCTTCAGCTTGTTGTCGCCAAAACGCTCTTGTAAATGGCCTAAATCCAGCCCTTCTTGTAAGCGCAACCCCAACATCAAAGTATCCATCCAAACTTCCTCTGGGGATGCTTCCGGGGGGAGGGGGTGGGCTTTGGCTTTCACCTGCTCAAAATAGTCGTAAAGGGTTTTGGGCTGCTGAATGCGCCGTCCCCCTTCGTAGCCGACGGATCCCATGCCAAAGCCAAAGTAAGGGCGATTTTCCCAGTACACCCGGTTGTGGCGGCAGGCATACCCAGGGCGGGCAAAATTGGAGATCTCATAGTGAATGTAGCCTGCTTGGGTGAGCAGCTCTCGCGCCATCAAGTACATTTCAACTGTGGTTTCCTCAGTGGGCAAAGGTGCATCTCCCGGTCGGTACATCCGACCAAATCGGGTTCCCGGCTCAATCGTTAAATCATAGATGGAGACATGGGTGGGGTTGATTTCAAGAACAGCCTGCAGCGATTGCTGCCAGTGCTCCAAGGTCTGGTAGGGCAGCCCAAAGATCAAGTCCAGGTTGAAATTCTCAAAGCCCACTGCCTGCAAGTCGGCCACGGCTTCGTAGACTTCTTCCACCCCATGCAGGCGGCCACAGGCGGCCAGCAGCTCAGGTTGAAACGCCTGTACCCCCAAGCTGATGCGGTTAACCCCCAGATCCCGGTAGCCCGCCAACTGCTCCCGCGTCAGGGTGCCAGGGTTGGCCTCCAGCGAGATCTCGCAGTTGGGATGAAACGGGATCCTCTCCCGCAGTTGAGCCAAGATCCGGCCCAACTGCTCCACCGTCAGCAGGGAAGGGGTGCCGCCGCCGAAAAAAATGCTGGTCAAGGGCTGGGGATCCCCGGCCAAATGGCGGTAGCGGTAGGCGCCGCCGATCTCCTGGCAGAGCCTCTGCACATAGGTTTCCATCAGCTCGCGGGTGCCCAGGCCGGTGGCAAAGTCGCAGTAGTAACAGCGCTGCCGGCAGAAGGGGATGTGCAGATAGGCTGCTGCGGGCCAGCCAAGCTGAGTGGAGAGGATAAGGTTTTCCTCAGATGCTGCAACTACCATAGCTCCCTACCTTGCTAAAACCACTATACTGGTAGGCTCCTAAACGCTTTAGGAAAAGGGATCCCATGAAAGCCGTGCGCCTGGCGGTGATCGACTATGATGCCGGCAACTTGCATTCGGCTTGCAAAGGGCTGGAGCGGGCCGGGGCCGAGGTGCAGCTAGTAACAGAGCCGGCTGGGCTGGAGGCTTTTGATGGCATTGTCCTGCCCGGCGATGGGGCTTTCGACCCGGCCATGCAGCAGTTGCGGGCGCGGGGCTTTGAAGAGGCAATCCGAGCAGCAATCGGGCGGCAGCAGCCCTTTTTGGGCATTTGCCTTGGGCTGCAGGTTTTGTTCGAGGGCAGCGAAGAAGGGACAGAGCCAGGGCTGGGCCTTGTGCCGGGGCGGGTGCAGCGCTTTCGACCGGAGCCTGGCCTGCGCATCCCTCACATGGGCTGGAACCAGTTGCACCTTACCCAGCCCCAGTCTCCTCTTTGGGCAGGGATCCCCGACCAAAGCTGGGTTTACTTTGTCCACTCCTACCACGCCGTGCCCAGCGACCCAAGCTGGGTGGCCGCCACCACCCAACACGGCAGCCAAACCTGCGTGGCCGCCATTGCCGGCGGCGCTTTGTTGGCCACCCAGTTTCACCCCGAAAAGTCCGGCCCGGTTGGTTTGAAGATCTTGCAAAACTTCGTGGACTTTGTGGCAGGATCCCTGGCCTAGACCTCGATTTTTCCCAAGCCCCATGAACTACTGGCTGATGAAATCGGAGCCCAGCGTCTACAGCATCTGGGATCTGCAGCGGGAGGGCCAAACCCTTTGGGACGGCGTGCGCAACTACCAAGCCCGCAACTACCTAAAAGCCATGCAGGTTGGGGATCGCGCCTTTTTCTACCACTCCAACGCCAACCCCCCCGGCATAGCCGGCCTGATGGAGATCCGAGAAACCCAGGTGGTCGATCCCAGCCAGTTTGATCCCACCAGCCCCTACTACGATCCCAAGTCAACCCCTGCGGATCCCCGCTGGCACACGGTGCGGGTGCACTTTGTTGCCGCCTTTGAGCGCTTGATCCCTTTGGCCGAGTTGCGAGCTGCCTTCACCCCCGATGAGCTGGAGGTGGTGCGACGAGGCACGCGCCTGTCGGTGATGCCCGTTCCCCAGGTTGTTGCCGAGCGGCTGCTGGCATTGGCGACTGCTCCTACTTAGCTGCTTCCGTTTCTGAAGATTCAGAGCGCAAAGAGATACAGCGTACCTGAAGCTTCTTAACGAATCCGAAAAATAGGAAACTGGGTATTCAACACCTGCCTAGGATTGAGAAAGCGACCTAGGGCGAGGTCATTGTGGCGCTGCGCGATGA
>NZ_JANSJH010000166.1:0-2785 GCF_047462495.1 Synechococcus sp. H55.2
GGGAGAGGGGAGCTGGGGATCAACCTAGAACTATAGCTGCTTACGGGGGATACGCCATCAAGTCTCAACCTGGCCTGGAAGTGGCTGGCAGTGGGGGCAAAAGTGGGCTGAGCGGCCCGCCAGCTTGATCCGCTGAATGGGGGTGCCACAGAGGCGACAGGGATCCCCTTCTCGACCGTACACCCATGCCTGCCCTTGGTAGTTGCCGTTAAGCCCACGCAGATCCCGGTAATCCCGCAAGGTGGTGCCCCGCTGCTCCAGCCCGACCCGCAACACCTGGATCAAAGCTTCCCGCAGGCGTGCCTTGGCAGAGTCGGAGAGCTGCAAGGCGGGCGTCAAGGGGTGAATGCCGCTCAGAAACAGGGCCTCGTCGGCGTAGATGTTGCCCACCCCCGCCACCAGCGACTGATCCAGCAGGGCGGTTTTGATGGGGCGCCGGCTCTTCCGCAAGGACGCCTGGAAATAGGCTTCTGAAAAGGCCGGCGACAGCGGCTCCGGCCCCAAGCTCTGCAGAGCGGCGATCACCGTCTCCGGCTCCACCCCGGCGGGCACCAGCCACATCTGGCCAAAGGTACGCAGATCTACAAAGCGCAGCTCCCACCCCCGCTCCAGGCGCAGCCGGACGCGGGTATGGGCCGGCAAAGGCTCGGATCCCTGAACCCAGAGCAATTGCCCGGTCATGCGCAAATGCACACCCAGAACCGCTCCGGAATCTAGGGATCCCAAAAGATATTTGCCTCGCCGCTGCCACTGGGTAAAACAGGCGCCGATTAAGCTTTGCCCAAAAATCTCCTTTGCCGGATAGGCAATGGTGCGCGTCAGGAGCACCTCCACTGCCAGTATCCGCGGCCCCAGGGTGAGGCGCTGCAAATCTTGCCGAACCGTCTCAACTTCTGGCAGTTCCGGCACAGAACGCCTCACTCAAGCAACACAGCTCCCGGCGATGAGAACTCCCCCTGGTTTAGCTAGCCGGGGTGGCTTTGGCCTTGGCTTTGGGAGCTTCCAGCACCTCCAGCTCATCTTCGCGGAAGTTGTTGGTGTTGATGTTGTAGTAGTTGATCTTGTCGAAGCGGACGATCACCGGATAAAGAATGCCGCTGGTATCCACCGCCGCAACCGTTCCCACATCCCGATACCAGTAGGATTCTTTCCGCAACACACGGACTTTGGCACCACGCTGAATCGCCATGAGGGTTCTCTCCATTGACCTGCACTTCAGATTACCCTAGTCCGTGAGAAGGCTGCGATTTCCGAATTTTTGTAACAGGGATCCCTGTCGTTCTTGGCTGGGGAGGGGGAGCCGATGAAACGCCGCACCTGTGGGGCCTGGCTCTTGGGTTCTGCTGTGGCCTGGGGTTTGCAAGGGCTGCCCCATCCGCGCGATTTTGCCATTGTCCTCAACCTGAACACCGGTCGTCTGACGAGGGTTTGGCAGCCGGAGCAGGCTGCGCAGATCAGGGCCAGCCCTGGCTCAACGGTCAAGTGCGCCGTGGCCGCCGCTGCCTTGCAGACCGGGATCAGCTCCGGCGAGCGGGCCATCCACTGCCCCGGCTGGTGGGATCCGCCACCGCAATTGGGGTTGGGCCGGCTCACTTGCTGGGATCCGCGCGGACATGGGGAGCTCAACTTGCGCCAAGCTTTGGCTCGGTCTTGCAACGTGCATTTTTACCAGTTGGGCTGGGAGCTGGGGGCCAAGACCCTGGTGGAGTGGCTGCGCCGCTTTGGTTTGACCCAGACAGAAAACACGGCCCCGGCACCGCTGTTGGCGACCGGTCTGGCCGGCTCGGCGGATCCCTGGGAGCTGTTGGTGTATGCGGGGGTGATCGCCCGCCGCGGCGTTCCCCTTTCTGGGGAGATATCCCTGCCTGCTCTCTCTTTGCCGGATCGCATCTGGGATGCTCTCCATGCCGGCATGCGTTTGGCAGCAACGGCGGGCACCTGCCGCGGCATCGCCCCAGACGGGATCCCGGTGGCCGCTAAGTCTGGGACCATCCTTAATCCTCACCGACGCGGACAACCCGTTCTCTGGGCCGAAGATTTCCAAGCTTGGTTGCTGGCTTTTTGGCCTCTGCCGGATCCCCGCTGGGCGCTGGTGCTGCACCTGCATCAGGGCAAAGCCTACGAGGCGGCCATTCCCCTGGCGCGGCAGATCATCGCCGCCATCGGAACCAGATGATCACCTTCCTTGCAATCATGAAGAAATGCAAACTATACTGAAGGTTAGCTGCTGTTCCTGTAATCGTTCTTTGCGGATCCCTGCTCACCCTCGTTCCAATTCCATTGGAGGTTCTTATGTCCAACCCCAACCTGTCTGAGCCCAAGTTTGGATTTAACGAATATGCCGAGCGTCTCAACGGTCGCGCGGCCATGATCGGCTTTGTATTAGCCATTGTCATTGAAGCGGTGACGGGCCAAGGCGTCGCCTCCTGGCTGGGCCTGATCTAGAAAACTCGGCTTGCTGCGCTGCGGGCCCTAGAGTTAGTCTTGAAGCGACAAACGGGAGACTCTTGGATCCTGGTGAGTGGAGAGGCAAGCTTAAAGGCCCTGCTTGCCTTACTCTTTGTTGAGTCGAAGAAAAGTTTTGCTCTGGGGTCTGCCGGCTGGCAGGCCCTTATTGACAGAAAAAACGTCCGCGCCCCTACCCGAATCCTTGTAGGAAAAGCGAAACCGGTTGTGCTCTTCCAACCCCCCTCTCCCCCTGGGAGAGGGGCTGGGGGTGAGGGCATCTCCGGGAGAGGGGCTGGGGGTGGTCGCGTGAGCGGCGCGGAGCGCTTGGGCTGACTCC
>NZ_JANSJH010000167.1:0-2677 GCF_047462495.1 Synechococcus sp. H55.2
GGGGATCCCTCAGGGAGAGGGGCTGGGGGTGAGGGGATCCCTCAGGGAGAGGGGCCGGGGGTGAGGGGGTTCATGGATGGGCTCAAGCAGGGATCCTTGTATGTAGCAGCATCTGTGACCCCCCCTGCGGCCTAAACCTCAACCAGAGAGGATAACCCCGCTGCAATCTTAAGAACCCCTCTACTGAGCGCCGAGAGCCGCCAACAAGTCATCCGCCAACAACACCGCCGTATAGGCCAAGGCTTGCCGTTGCTCAGGAGACAAATCGCCAACGGGGGTCTGGGGATTGCTCAGGATACCCTGTAACACCTTGCTGGCTATGTATTCGCGCTTAGAAACCCCTGGGCTAGAGATGGTGGGGTTATCCAGAGAGAACTTCTGATGGTGCTCGAAGGGGAAAGCATATTCAGGGGCAACCGGCATCGCTCGACTCCAGATCGGGTCTCTACACTGTGCTTTGCCTATTTTCCCATCCTCTCTCGTCGGGAACTTCAAAAAAGCGGGGCCTCAAAAAAGACAGAACGGGTTATCGTATCAGACAGATCCCTGTGTGGGGAAAGGATCCGGGCTGCTCTCCCTTGGAAAGATTGCTATGCATTTGAGCGATTCTTTTCGACGCACCAAAATTGTCGCCACCATCGGCCCTGCCAGCTCAAATCCGGCCATTCTCAGGGAGATGATCCTGCAAGGGGCAACCACCCTTCGCCTCAACTTTTCCCATGGGGATCACGAGCTACACCGCCGCAGCATTCGCCTCATCCGCCAAACCGCGATGGATCTGGGCATCCAGGTCGCCATTTTGCAAGACCTGCAGGGGCCGAAAATCCGCTTGGGCAAGTTCGCCGAAGGCTCCATCACCCTCAAAGCCGGGGATCCCTTTGTGTTGACCAGCAAGCCTGTCTTGGGATCCCAAGAGCGCAGTTGGGTCACCTACGACAAGCTGGCCCAAGAAGTGCCCGAAGGAGCGACGATCCTCATCGATGACGGTCGAGTGGAGATGCGGGTGGAAGCCGTGGATCCTGCGGCGGGAGAACTCTTCTGCCGCACCATTGTCGGGGGGACTCTCTCCAACAGCAAAGGGGTCAACTTTCCCGGCGTGCGCCTGAGCATCCGCGCCGTGACCCAAAAGGACAAAGAAGATCTCTACTTCGGCCTCAACCAAGGCGTGGATTGGGTGGCCCTCAGTTTTGTGCGGGATCCCTCTGACGTGCTGGAGTTGCGCGAGCTCATCGCCTCGGCCAAGAGGCCTTCTGCGGGCTCAGCCGACAAGCGGGTACCCATCATCGTCAAGATCGAGAAACATGAGGCCATCCAGCAACTGCCCCAGATTTTGGCTCTCAGCGACGGTGTGATGGTGGCGCGGGGCGATCTGGGGGTGGAACTGCCCGCGGAAGAGGTGCCGATCCTACAGAAGCGGGTGATCGCCCTGGCCAACTCTCTGGGGATCCCGGTGATCACTGCCACCCAAATGCTGGACAGCATGGTTCACAGCCCCCGACCTACCCGTGCCGAGATCTCCGATGTGGCCAACGCCATCTTGGATGGTACCGATGCCGTCATGCTCTCCAACGAGACGGCGGTGGGCAAATACCCCGTCGAGGCAGTAGCAACCATGGCCCGCATTGCCGTGCGCACCGAGCGAGATTACTTTGACTTGACCTACGCCGACCGACGGCAACGCATTCGCGCCCTTGCCCTGCAGGAGCTGAGCCAAAACAACGGCAACAGCAATGGCGCCAGTCCTGCTGGAACGCGGCCCAAAACCCTGATCACCGACTCGATCAGCCGCGCCGTGGGGGAGATCGCCCAGGAGCTGGATGCCGTAGCCGTGATGACCCTGACCAAAACGGGGGCCACTGCTCGCAATGTCTCCAAGTTTCGCCCGCGCACTCCCATCCTGGCCGTAACTCCCCACGTGGAAGTAGCACGGCGGCTGCAGTTGGTTTGGGGGGTACATCCGCTGTTGGTGATGGATTTGGCCACAACCCGCCAGACCTTTCAAGCGGCCATTAGCTTGGCCCAGGAAGATGGCTTGCTCAAAGATGGCGACTTGGTGGTGCTCAGCGCAGGAACCCTGCCCGGTGTTGCGGGATCCACCGATCTGATCAAGGTCGATGTGGTGAAAGCGGTGGTGGCCCAGGGCAAAGGGTTTGGCAAAGGCACCGTCAGCGGCCCGGCCCGCATCTTGAGATCCAGCCTCGATGCCGGCAAAATCACCGCCGGCGACATCTTGGTTGCGCAGTCTACCGACGCCAACTATGTGGAGGCCATCAAACAGGCAGCCGGAGTGATCACCGAAGAAGAGGGAGCTTCCTCCCATGCGGCGGTCATCGGCCTGCGGCTGGGGGTGCCGGTGCTGGTGGGGGTCAAGGATGCCACACGCCTCATCCGGGATGGATCCATCGTCACTCTGGACGCAGAAAAAGGCATCGTGACTTCGGGAGCAGATGGCCTGGGCTTTTGAGGGAGAGCCATCAGTCCCGCGCTCTACCCAAAAGTGAGCGTCGGGATCCCTCTGGCGGTTCTCAAAAGCAGGCTACGCCATAGCAACGAAACGTTTCTCTACATCGTTATTGCTACGCAACGCCGGCGCCTTCACACCAACAGCGCCGATCGCTATCCCTAACTCCCCTCTCCCTCAGGGAGAGGGGCTGGGGGTGAGGGGATCCCTCAGGGA
>NZ_JANSJH010000168.1:0-2589 GCF_047462495.1 Synechococcus sp. H55.2
CTTGCAGGAGATAGTCAGGACTTGGGCCATGTCACGATTATCCATCGTCCGCATTCCTCCCGCCCCTGACCCTACGGGTACAGGGCGGGGCTCCTGCAGTTTCTAGCTGAAGCATGTGCGCCTCCAGAAAGAAATTCTTAAAAAGCCTTCGCCAGCCGCAAAACCGCATTTAAGATTCGTGACTAGGGTTGGATGCCGGGTAACTTGCATTCTTGTTGAGACCGAACCGGCCAGGCTTTGTCGGCTCGACCCATCCCTGCCGTACAGCCTGCTTGAACTGTTGGCTTGATCTTCTGCCCTCAACTGCGATGGATTCTTCGATCTCTCAATTCCAGCCTTCTTCCCGGCGGGATCCCGTGCCTTCTGACAGGCTTTCCCTGCGCATGGGGCAAGCTCTGCTGGGGCTGGCAGTGGCCACTTGGCTGTTGATGGGGCTGGGCAGTGCCACCCGAGTCATGAACGCTGGGCTGTCTTGTCCGGATTGGCCCCTTTGCTATGGGGAGCTTGTGCCTGTTCAGCAGATGAACCTACAAGTCTTTTTGGAATGGTTTCACCGCATGGTGGCTTCTGCGATAGGCTTGGCTACCCTGGTTCTGATGGGGTTTGCCTGGCTGAAGCGCCGGGCATTGCCTACTTGGCTGCCCTGGGGCTTGAGCTGGGCTTTTGTTCTGGTCTTGGTGCAAGGGATCCTGGGTGGGCTGACGGTGACGGAGCTGCTGCGCTTTGACATTGTAACGGCCCACTTGGGCACGGGCCTGCTGTTCTTTGCCACGCTGCTCACCCTGGGATTGCTGGCCTTGACAAGATCCGGTTCTGAGGGCTCTGTCCTGCGGGGGCAGCCAGGTGAAGGGCCATTTTCTATCGGCTACCTGCCTTGGCTGGGCTTGGGGGCGGTGCTGCTGATCTATGTTCAGAGCCTTCTTGGCGCCCTGGTGGCTTCCCAATGGGCTTTGCACCAGTGCTTTGCTGCTGGCGAGCTGTGCGGGGTGATGAACAGCCACTTGCTGGGCGTGGCTCCGGCTACCCTTGGGGTGTTGGCAGTGGCGGTGGCCACCGGGCTAAGGCGCAAGCGGATCCCGCGGCTCCTCAAGTTCTTGGGTCACGGGTCTGTCGGCCTGCTGTTGGCCCAGGTGGGGATCGGCATCTTGACCTATCGCTACCGGCTGCAGGTGGAGCCGCTGACGGTGGCCCATCAGATGATCGGTGCAGCTTTGCTGGCCTGTTTGCTGAGCTTTACGGTTCTGGCCTGGCAAATGCGAACTCAGCGGGAAGAAGCCCGGTGGATGGCCATGACCGCAGAAATGACCGGTGAGTGATTTCCATGCAGGATGTTTTCCAAGACCGTTACCGAGCCGCACCGACACGGATCCCTTCCCAAGTCTGCCATCACCGAACGGTATCCCAGGTTTTGCGCAGCTATAGCCAGTTGGTGAAGCCGAAGATCATCGCCCTCTTGCTGATGACCACGGCCGGCGCGATGTGGATGGCGGGCAACAGCGATCCCCTGAAGTTTGGCGTCACCCTCGTGGGGGGCGGGATGGCAGCGGCAGCGGCCAACGTCATCAACATGGTGTATGACGCCGATATCGATCGCATGATGGAGCGAACTCGCCATCGCCCTTTGCCTTCCGGTCGCATTCAGGCGAGACATGCTCTCCTGTTTGCCGGGATCCTAGCCGTGACTTCCTTTGGTTTGCTGGCCTATTTCACCAACCTGCTGGCCGCCGGTTTGGCCATGTTGGGGATCCTGGTGTACGTGGGAGTCTACACCCACTGGCTAAAGCGTTCCAGCACCCAGAACATCGTCATCGGGGGAGCGGCAGGAGCGATCCCGCCCTTGGTGGGCTGGGCGGCGGCCACGGGCGAGCTGAGCTGGGCTGCTTGGGTGATGTTTGTCATCATCTTTTTGTGGACCCCGCCCCACTTTTGGGCTTTGGCCATTCTGAAGCGGGAAGACTACGCCCGCGCCGGCGTGCCGATGCTGCCGGTGGTGGCCGGAGAAAGGTTGACTGCCGCCCAGATTCTCCTCTACGCGCTGCTGATACTTCCGGTCAGCTTGTTGCTGGTTTACCCCTTGCGGGTGCTGGGATCCTTTTACTTGAGTGTGGCGGCGCTGCTGGGATCCCTCTTGGTTTGGAAGGCGGTGCAGTTGCTGCAGGATCCCCACAATCGGGAGCGGGCGGCCTCCCTTTTCACCTTCGCCAACCTCTATTTGCTGCTGCTGTGTGGGGCTATGGGTCTGGACAGGTGGGCGCCGACCCACACCCTCTGGCATCAAGCCCTCGCCTCGCTGCAGGGGATCTACACCACGTTGCTGGCGCTGACTGGCTAGCTTGCAAGGCTGGATCCCTAGGTTGACAACTCACGTTGGCCGACCAGTTCTTGCGGATTACAGCCCGCTCTGATCCAAAGTTACGATCGGTTAGCCACCGCTAGACGGATCCGGCTATGACGAATGAAGAGATCGAGACGCGGTTTGTCCAGTTGGCCGAAGCTGTAACCAGAGTGGCCGACACAGTTGCCAAGGTTACCGATGCCCAGCTTGCCTTGCAAACCCTCTCAGGGCGTCTTGCCGAAGTTGTCTTGGAA
>NZ_JANSJH010000169.1:0-2550 GCF_047462495.1 Synechococcus sp. H55.2
GGGGGTGAGGGAGGGATCCCAGTGAAAAAAATGGCATGGCCCCAGTTCTGGGTCGGTCTCCTCGGCGGGGTGGTCGGGATGCCGGCGGTTCCTGTTTTTGCCCAACTGGAGTTGGACGCCCAACTGGGCCGCTCTCAAGTCGTTTTTCCCGGCAAAGATTGCCCCGCCTGCGACCTGACAGGAGCCGAGCTGCCGGGAGTTGATTTGCAGGGGGCCAACCTGAAAGAAGCCATCCTCAGGCAGGCCAACCTACAAGCTGCCGACCTCTCCCAGGCAATCCTCAACTTGGCCGATTTGCGCGGCGCCAACCTGAGCGGTGCGGAGCAGGGCGGAGCTTTTTTGTGGGAAGCCGATCTCAGCCAGGCCAACCTGCAGCAGGCCAATTTCACAGGAGCCAATCTTCAGGTGGCCAACCTCAGCGGCGCTGATTTGCGAGGGGCCATTCTCGCCGGCGCCGACCTGACAGGAGCCACCTTGCGCCAGGCCGATCTGCGTGGGGCCGATCTACGCGGCGCTTTTTTGGAAGAAGCCGATCTGACGGGCGCTCTGTACAATGCCCAAACCCGGCTGGATCCCGCCTTCAACCCCAGTGCCTGGGGCATGGTCTTTGTGAAAAACTAACTCCCCTCTCCCTTTGGGAGAGGGGTTGGGGGTGGTCGCGTGAGCGGCGCGGAGCGCTTGGGTTGACTCCCTTTGGGAGAGGGGTTGGGGGTGAGGGCACGTTATCCGGGATCCCTCTTGTGGGCAGAATGAACTCAGCCCTCTCATAGGCTGGGATCCCCTGCCATGAGTTCTCCTGTCCGCGTCCTCATCGCCGATGACCATCCTCTGTTTCGGCTGGGGCTGAAGTTTGCCCTGCAAGCGCAAGGATTCGAGGTGGTGGCGGAAGCCGAGACGGGATCCCAGGCCGTTGAGTACTGTCGCCGTTGCCCCGTCGAGGTGGCCATTTTGGATGTGCGTATGCCCAATGGGGACGGGATCGCCGCCTGCCAACAGATTGCCGAGCTGGGCCTGCCGGTGGTGGTGGTGATGATGACTACTTTTCAGGAGCCGGCCTTGATCGAGTCAGCGCGGCGGGCTGGGGCCAAAGGCTACCTCTCCAAAGAAACCGATCCGGCGGAGCTGGCCCGCGTTATTCGGCAGATCTTGGCCAACCCCGACCGAGACTGGTTGCCTGCCCGGCAGGAGTTGCCCAAGCTCACCCCCCGCGAGTTGTGCGTGCTGCAACTGATGAGCCAAGGCTTGGCCAACAAGCAGATCGCCCGCCGCCTCGGCATCAGTGTCGAGACCGTGAAAGAGTACGCCAGCGCCGCCTACCGCAAGCTAGACGCCACCGACCGCGTCACCGCCCTCCTCAAGGCACAACAACTGGGGATTTTTTGACATACTCCCCATAGCTAAAGCTAGGGGATTCTCCCAAGGTCGCCCTTTGGGATTACTGGTTCAACGACCCCACTTACTGTTTTGGGTTCCCCCTCCACAGCAGAGGTGTTGGTCTCCCCAGTCGTTCCCTCTTGCGGGGCAGTTCCACTCCATCCCCAACAGCTCCAGTGCCCCCCGCAGAATGTTAAGCGCTGCATTTTGGTCTCGACACAACACCAACCCACACCTTTCTTAAAAAAGCAAACAACTATCTGGTATCTGGAAACTGTTCACGCAGCGTTGCCAAGCAATACCAGTCATTCAGAATCCTCCCCTTTGGAACGGGGAGTAAGGGATAGCGCTCCGCGCCGCCGGCGCGTTCGCGACAGCGTTGCGTAGCCATAACGATGTCACAAACCGTTTTATTGCTATTTGAAATGGCTATATGTTAAGTCTTTGGTCAAGGTTCGCCGCGCGAAAAGAAGAGGTTAAGATCGGCTTGTAGCGTGTTCAAACTGCCTATGTCTGCCCGATCCAAGTCCAAAGTAGAAGCCCCCGCCAAGGGAATGGATCCCGGCCAGTTTACCGAAGCTGATGTGGCCGCAATTGCAGAGCGGTTGGAGCGCAATGACTACCCAACTGTCTTTGGCTGCTTGGAAGACTGGCATGCCCTTCGAGCCATTGCCTTTTATGCTCCCAGCTTGGTGGCTCCCTATGCACACCTATTGGAGTGGGAAGTGGATGAAGATTAGGGCTGCCCTCGCAGTTCTGAAGGGATCCTGGTGTTCAGGCTGAGGGGGGAGGAGGACTTCCGTCAGAAATCTGCTTGCGAATTAGGTAGCGTACTTCCTCAAGGAGGATGTTGAACCTTTGATCCGTTTCCGCTTGACGTTGGTTGATGGCCTGCATAGCCCGTTCGTGCTCTTGTTGTAGAGCGGTGAGAGTAATCAGAGCTTGAGTCACTTCTTCTGCCCATTCGGCAAGATGGGCCAGGTCAGAGCGGGTCTCGCTGACAACCTGCTGTAGCTCTCGCAAGCTTTGAGCCTGGGCAGCAGCTTGTTCGGCAGACTCAGCGCGGCTGGCCTGGATGGACTGATGCAGCTCCTGGATTTCCTGCAGGCGGGCGGCATTCTGCTCGGCAGACTCAGCGCGGCTGGCCTGGATGGACTGATGCAGCTCCTGGATTTC
>NZ_JANSJH010000170.1:0-2476 GCF_047462495.1 Synechococcus sp. H55.2
GACTGTAGCTCATGCGGCCATAGTAATGGCGGCCTACCAGGGTAAGAACCGGCACACCCACATAAAGGGCTTCCATGGTGTGGGTTGCACCTGTGTAAGGGAAAGTATCTAGAACTAAGTCAACTAAACCCAGTTGGCCACGATGCTCTTCCACACTCCCAGCTTTGGCCAGAAAGCGGACACGGTCTAAGACGCCTAGCTCTTTAGACTTCTCTTGGTAGCGTCTAACCACTGTGGCAATTTCCCCTGAGCCTTTGACAATGAGAATTCCGTTGGGAATGGCTTTTAGAATTTGCAAATGAGCATTGATACAGTCGTCAGTTCGCTTGTAGGCATTGGCCGCAGTAAGGAGAACAACATCTCTTGGGCCTATTCTTAACTTACTTTCGAAGTCCACCTCATCGGCCGGGATAACGTCCAGATGGTCAACTGCACAATAGCTTGGTAGGCGGATAATTTCTTCGTGGTAATCAGCCTGCGCATCTTCGGGAAGAATATAAGGATCAGCAAAGAAGTAATCAAACTCGGGCAAGCCGACAGCATCTCCCCCTAGCCAGCCAATTTGGACAGGGGCAGCCCGCAGAGCTGCTAAGATATTGGCGTCGTGGCTGGTGATGGAGTCCATGAAAACCATGATATCGATATGATCCTCGCGAGCTTGGGCAGCCACTTGAGGAGCACTAACTCCTTCAGAGAAGAAGCGAAAATGAAGGCTCTCCTGGGATCGAAACTTCCGATACATGTTGTCGCGGCTGGCCATTTCCTCAGTTTTCCAGCCCTGGTAGTAGTAGTAACAAATGTCCAACACATCACGGGATAAGTTTCTCAAAATGGCTTCGCTGAGGAAGCCTACTGAGTGTCGCTGGAAACAGCTGCCCAGGAAACCAACTCGAAGTTTACGGCTTTCTCCACTGACTGTTTGATAATCTTGCTGATTTCTTTTCCAATACTCTGACCACAGGAAATCACGCTGAGAAGCCATGAGGCTGAGGCAATCGTTAAAAATCCTGCCAGCAAGCTGCTGGTAACGACGAATTAGAGATCGATCATCTGTTAGATAGCTCCAACAAAAGCAGACTCGAAAGAGAATAGCTTTGGCGACAGTTAAGCTCTCAAGCATATTTTCTTCATTTACTTTTAGAGACTCTAGGTCAATATAACTTGAGGTGAGTAAATCCATAATTTTCTGAATGGCAAAGCTCACCCTGTCTGGCCGAGCAGCGTGGATCAGCTTTTCCAAAGATTCTGAGAGAAGAGATAGGCACAGCGAGAAGTTCTCCTCTGCCTGGGGGCTTGCGGCTGCCGCAAGAAGCGCTTCTCCCAAGATGGAATAAGCGTCGCTAGTAGAGTCTCCGAAGAGGGCACGAGCTGCCCTCTGAAAGAAGTCGCCGATCAAGTCCTCTATTGTCCACAAACCTTGATAGCGCTCGGCCTGCTTTGGATCTGCTGCCTGGGCTAGCTGAGCTAGGAGAGCGGCAAAGCCGGATTTCTGACTCTCTAGGAGATGAGCTTGTAGAACTGTGGCCACTTCGAAAAACAGATCCAGGTAGCCGTCATCCCATAGCCGAATAAGGAGTTCGGTTAGGAGCGACTCCTGGGTAATGTCTAGGGTCTCCTCATCTCCCAAGCTGGCCAAATGCTCCACCAGGGCCTGCCCGTAGAAGCCGACGGCCAGCTCGTCTTGAGCTTGCAAGGCCCGCAACAGCAGAACTTGGGTGTTATCCCGCCGGCGTGGATCCAACTCAAAAGCCATCTCCCGCAGTTTTAGGCAGATCCGCAGACGCTGCTGGGGATCCTGGGTGGGCGTATTTTCCAGACGGCCTGCCAAAGACAGCAATAGCTCTATCACCTTCTCCGATGGCAGGATCCCGGCCTTGACCAGCGACGTGTAGACCTGGTAGGCAAGGTCTAGGCGGCCCGAAATCAAAACTTGCTCCAGCGCCGCAAGGGTAGTCGCTACCCGGTCAGCTGGGAAAGCTTCTTCAGACGGCGAAGGCACCCCAAGGTCAAAGAGGCCCAACAAGAACTCTCGCCATGCCTCTGGATCTTGCCGTGGGTAGAAAGCCGCCAGCCATTCTGCAAAGACAGCCGGCGATTGCTGCAGCAGTTGCTTGCCTTCCAGGATCCGAGCTTGTAGGGCGAGGTTCATGGGCCGAAAGGAGAGCGCTGGTTTTAATCTGCCATGCAGAGGCCCGCTCGGCCAAACTACGGAACCTTTCTGGATCTGCCCCCCCCAAAGATCCGCAATTTTGCTTGGGGACAGGCTGTTATGAATGGCCCTCAGGCTGGGTAGGTTAAGACTGGCAGGTAACCTGCACAAGTAACTCTCTAGTAACCAAGGATCGAGGACCATGAGCGCGAAGTCTCGTCAGTCTCTGTTGCGGGCCAAGCTGGCTCAGCAACTTTTCTCCCAAGCCAAGGGCTTCACCCTGATCGAACTGCTGGTGGTGATCGTGATTGTGGGCGTGCTGTCTGC
>NZ_JANSJH010000171.1:0-2416 GCF_047462495.1 Synechococcus sp. H55.2
TTCTGTTAAGCTATCTCTCACTACTGGCAGGTTCTCAGCCAGGCTCACCCAGACTCCGGTATAGTCAATACTATGTAACCGAAAGAAAGCCCCAATTTCTCGTTCAAAGTCGTGGACAGCTTCTCGACATCCCTGCCAATGTCCGTAATCATCGATTTGGATAAATCCTTGGGAGTTAACCTGCTCATAAAGATTCTGAAAGATATCCATTGTGGACTGGTACCAGTCAGCGTCCGCGTGTAGAAAAGCGATCTCGCCTACCTGGTCACGGTAAGCTGGCAATGTGTCAGCAAACAGTCCTTGAACAGGAACAATGAGATCCCAAACTCCTAGTTCCCTGCTGATTACCTCCAAGTTCTCCGAGACAGGAGCCCCCAAAGCTCCAGCTCCATAGGGAGTATCATTGGCAAGAAATCCTCTGTAATCTCGGTCTACTTCTGTTGGCTGAGGCATTCCTGAGAAGGTGTCGAAAGCGTAGACTTTGCGGGGTCGGCGGCTGTAGTTTTTGATCACCCAAGCCAGCAGTGCAGAGCTGCCTCCTCTGCAAACGCCACACTCAACAAAGTTCCCAGGGATGTCTTCTTGGCAGACTCGCTTGGCTAAGGTGTAGAGATTCCAGAGACGCTCAAAGCCCAAAAGGGTAAAGGCCTTAACCTTTTCCAAAACTCTCAATAACTCAAGGTTGCATACCGGGTATCCCTTCAAATGCTCTGGTAGTGTCCAATCAACAGCAGGATCCGGAATATGCTCCACAGGCTGGACGTTACCCCGCCAAGCGACGCCCATGATCTGCATGGTTTGGTAAATCATCGTGTTCCAGCCTCGAGCCCTTAGGTGGTTTAAGCCCTCAGCTACATCCGGTGAAGCAAGGTCATGAAAGAGAATTAGAGCATCTTCAGCAGCGTAGCGGTCTGCCACCTGAGCATCTAGCAGAGGAGCTGGCGCGTCATGATTTCCATCGATGTAGATCAAAGACCAGCGGCGGTTCTTTTCCCGAGCAATCTCTTCTGCCTTCTCTGGGCTGTAGCCGGGATACAGGTTGACATTGGAGCGAACTCCTGCCAAGCGGAGAGACTGATCCACACTTTCATAAATCTGAGGATTGGCCAGAGCAGGATCCACTACATCAAGAACAACTCCTCCCGATGCAAGGTGAGCAGTTGACCAACCTAGCCAACACCCAATCTCCAAAGCAGGTTTTCCTTGGAACTTAAGAGCGGTATTGTACAAGATATGTGCTTCATCTCGGCTAACAAAGCCAATAAGAGGTTGACGTAAGTCTGCGTGCGAAAGATGGGGAATCTCTTTTCGCAAGTAGGGCCAAGGGTGAGAGCTTGGATCCACTACAGTCATTAGAGGGAAGCTATAGTCAAGATGTATTCTCCTCTGGTTATTCGATACATAGTCATATCTTTTAATCGGGAGAGAGTTCTTGCCTGGATATCGTAAGCTGGCTTCAACCTTAAAACCTTCAGTTGTAAGTACAATATGAGTTGGTCTTGTCTTAGCATCGGCCGTAAGATGTACAATCCCTATTGGTTCGTGAGGCGGAAAAGGATCCACCCATAGCCTCTTTTGAGGATCCCATAAAGGTAGCTGATAGTGAGCCAACCAATTACAATTGAGTGGTAGAAGCTCAACTCTATCCAAACCTAAATCCTTGTAGATAGAAACATTTAAAGCAAACTGATCCGTCCATAAATCGAAGCATCTGAGGATAGCTTGCTCTACTCTTTTTCCCCATGCCGACCAGTGAATAGATTGTCTAGCTCCGGAGAATACACCAGCGTTCAGCAATGGCTCTATATCTAGACGATTAAACTCGGTGTGATGGAAGTATTTGTGGTAGTGCCAGGTTATCCAGGTTTGCATCCAGAATCTGTTGACATGCTTAGCTACTAACTCGGTAACTATTGAAAATCCTTTTCTTTTTGCTCCTAGGGTGAGTAGCTCAATTGCAGACCAATCTTGGAGCCAAGCGTCTGCGTCAATCCAAATATAAACCTCGTAACCTGGAAAATACTCAGGTAAGAATGGCCTGGATGCCAGAGCTTTAAGGTAGTTAGGTTGGCTGTTACTACTTGGGATATCGTAATTCCAACCTGGCTCAATAATATGGTCAACGTACTGACTTATCCACTGCAACTGCTCTAGCGTGCAGCCTGTATCGAGAAATCCAATGTCCACAGAATACCCCTGCGGCTTTTCCCGGATAGAGAGGATAGTCCCCTGGACTAACTCAAAAAACTTGCTGTCTGCGCTTGTAACAACGATAGTTGAGTTCATGACTTTCGCATCTCCTCTCTTTTCAAGAGTCTACTCCTAAGCTCTGCGCAGATAGCAGAGGGATCCTCTTTGACCAGCTATGATCTCCCCCTGCCAGATCATGTGAGAAGGATCCAGCATCTGGTCAATC
>NZ_JANSJH010000172.1:0-2367 GCF_047462495.1 Synechococcus sp. H55.2
CTGGGATCCCCAGCTCCACAGGCAGGCTCTGGCTCTGGATGGTGTTCGGCAACTTTTCTGGCTCTCGGCATGGATCCAATCTCTAGACTCTCCCGGCGCTGGCAGATCGATCCTAGCCCCATCTCCCCTGCGATCCGCCATAAGGATATCGGGATGAGAGCGGGATCGGTGGCTCATAGCTGGCGGGGCAGGTAGATGTTGAGAATTTCCCCCCGGTGGGCGCGGTGGCGCACGGTGAGGTAGCCCCCCAAGGCGCGGAACAAGGTTTGGGTGACGGGAAGGCTGAGGCTCACTGCACCCGTATCCGGCTGCACGACCAACAGCTGCCCAATGGCTTGGGGAGATTTGGGCTCTGAGTCGGCAGCGGCGTTGCTGGCCTCAGGTGTGTTGACCTGAAACTGGAGTTTGACCAGCTCGCCAGCGCTGACCAGCTGGGCGCGAATGTGGCTGCCGGCCGGTGTGCTGC
Source organism: Synechococcus sp. H55.2 (assembly GCF_047462495.1). Classification (NCBI taxonomy): domain Bacteria; kingdom Bacillati; phylum Cyanobacteriota; class Cyanophyceae; order Synechococcales; family Synechococcaceae; genus Synechococcus; species Synechococcus sp. H55.2. The sequence continues at coordinate 467 of NZ_JANSJH010000172.1, forward strand.
GGGCAATGCGATCCACCATGCCGAACAGCACCGCTTCCAGCGCCTTGGGATCGCTGACCACATCCGGCAGCTCGTCGGGGATCTGCAGCTCCAGTTGGGATCCCCGTCGTTTCACCTGCTCCTGCCAGCGAGGTAGGTTTTGCCGCACCAAGTCCACCAACGCAATGGGCTCTAGCTGGAGCCGACGCCCTTCGCCGGGAGTGGCAGCGGGCATCACCGTTTCCGTGGCCTGGAAGAACAGCCCGAAGCGGTTGATCTGCTCGGTACATTCGCGATCGATTTTCTCTACGTATTCCCGTACCCGTGGCGGCAGGTCGCGCCGCTTCAGAATGAGACTGACCAAGGTGCGGATGGTGCTAAGGGGGGTCTGGATCTCGTGAATGAGAGCCCGCAACAGTTCTGCCTCCGAAAGGCTGCTCTGTTGACCAGAGGACTGGCTCTGGGGAGAGGAATCTGTGGGGGAAGGGGGAGAGGAAGCTGCCGAGAGCCGCCCCTTCTTGGTGTCTTCTGGCCGGGTTGGGGGCGCAGGGGAGTTCTCCACCTCAGCTCTGGCAGGGGGCAGGCAAGCGGGCGAGGAGCCCGATTCGGCCAAGTTCCCTAACAAAAGAAGGCTGCTGAAGCGGGCCAGCACCCGCACATGCGGCTGCATCAGTGGATAGTGGATGGCCAACTCTCGCCAAGCAGCAAGCTGATCCGGCCTGCCCTGTTGAACCCGCTGCTCCAGGCTTTGCCAAGCCCGATGCACCACCTCCGGCTCAAAAGACACCATCATGCCTCTTTGCCGCGTGTGGGGGTGATACCCTTGGGCGGCCACCGCCGAAAAAACAGGGGTGAGCACCAGCAAAAAAGGCTCCTCCACCAAGGGATCCCGCGGCAGGAGAGGGATCACCGTCTGGCCAGGGGTCAGGATCGACTCCGGCGACAGATCGGGGGTAAACAGCCAGGGGGCTTCGCGGGCCGGCTCTTGCAGCTTCAGGTTGGGTTCTGGGGCGTCGATGGGCAGCGGCAGCTGGGGCAGCGGATCCCGCACCACCCAGGGGGGCCACCAAGACACCGGCCCACCGATCACCACGCCAAACCGTCCCACCTCTTGCCATAGCTGGAGCAGGGCTGCCACCGTCTGCTGCCACGAGCGCTCCCCCGCCCCCGGCAACCATTCCGGCAAAGGCAGAGCAGCCCACAAGGCTTCCATCAAGGACAGAAATCGGCGGCTGTTCACAGATCCCTTTGTCCCACCCTTCCCCTGTAGGCTAGCGGTTGTGGTGCTCCCAGGACAGCGGAAAACCTCACCTGCTCCAGGGCGGATCCCCGCCTTGCTCACCCAATCCGTCCATCCGGCAGGGTTGCCCCGCGCAAATTGGCACCGCTGAGGTTAGCCGTGCTTAGATCGGCTCGGGTCAGGATCGCGTCGCCGAGATCGGCGTTTTCCAGGTTGGTGCGCCCCAAGTAGGCGTCCACCAGGTTGGCATGCCTCAAATCGGCCCCGGCCAGATTGGCCCGACTGAGATCCGTCCGCGCCAGCTTGGCCGAGCGCAGGCAACTGGCGGAAAAATCGGCCCCGGCCAGATCTGCCTCACTCAAGTTGGCTTCTGTCAGATTCACCTGGCGCAGTATCGCCTCCTTCAAATTGGCCCGCATCATCTGCACTCCTTGCAGGTTTGCTCCTGTAAAGGCAGCCCCCCTCAGGTCGGTCTCGCTCAGGATGGCTCCCTGCAAACAGGCCTGCTGCAGATTGGCCCCTTGCAAGTTGGCCCTGAGCAGGCTGGCCTCTTTGAGATTGGCCCCGCTCAGGTCGGCCCGCGTCAAATCCGCTCCCGCCAGGTTGGCTCCGCTCAGGTCGGCGCGGCTGAGATTGGCGTTGCGCAACACCGCTCCCCGACGACTATCGAGTCGCAAGTTGG
>NZ_JANSJH010000173.1:0-2336 GCF_047462495.1 Synechococcus sp. H55.2
GGGTGAGGGGGATCATGTCTCGAACTGGTCGGAAATAAACTACAGAGAACGACGATGGAATCTTTCGAGCCTTTACAGCAGTTTTTACCGCAAGTCTGGTTTTTTATCCTCGGTCTCTTCCTCTTCCTCTATGTTCTGCTAGATGGATTTGACTTGGGGGTTGGCATCCTCTCCCTGACGGCTTCTAGCGAGACCCGCCGCAGCATTCTCATGACCAGCCTGGGCAATGTTTGGGATGCCAATGAGACGTGGCTGGTGCTGATGGGGGGATCCTTATTTGGATCCTTTCCCCTCGCCTACGCCACCATTCTCAACGCTCTCTACATTCCGCTGGTGATCATGGTGGTGGGCCTGATCTTGCGGGCTGTCTCTTTCGAGTTTCGGGAGAACGCCGACAACAAGCTGGTGTGGAACATTGCCTTCGGGGTGGGCAGCTTTTTGGCGGCCTTGGGCCAGGGGTTTGCCTTGGGCAGCGTCTTCGAAGGGATCCGCGTCGACGAAGCCGGCCACTTTGCCGGCAGCCCTTGGGATTGGCTGACCTGGCGCACGGTGTTGGTGGCTCTTACCTTGATCCAGGGCTACGTGTTAGTCGGCTCGGCCTATCTGATCGTTAAGACCACCGGCGAGCTGCAGAAAACCTACTACAAGACAGCAACCATCGCCACCTGGACAACATTGCTGGGGGCAGTGTTTATCACCATCAGCACCCCCATCATGTCGGAGCAGGCGCGCGCTCAGCTTTTCTCGCCTCCTCTTTTCTATATCTTTGCTGCCATCCCCGTTTTGGGACTTTTGTTGGTGGCTCTGTTGCTGCGCAGCCTGCGGCGGCGAGAAGAAAATAGCGTTTTGGTTTATACTTTTTTAGTCTTTGCCCTTTCTTTTATCGGCTTGGGGTTTATGGTTTTCCCCAACATTATTCCTCCCAGCGTCACCATCTACGAAGCAGCCGCTTCTCCCAGTTCGCTGGTGTTTATGCTCACCTTTATTGGCTTTTTGATCCCGGTTATTTTGTCCTACAACATCTACAACTATGTGGTGTTCCGGGGCAAGATCGTGGTGCAGGAAGCAACGCCAGAAGAGGCCAAAGTTTCGGAGGCAGCTTAAACCCAAAGCAAAAAGTCTCAACTTAATTAATTAAATCAAGACCCCGCGGAGCGTTTTGCCAGGCGGGGTACATTTGCAAGCAAAACAGGGTTAACCTTGAGGGGGCCATCGGATGGGTGGCATGGCCACTCCTTAAGAAGCGCTGCTCTCTTTGGGTAGGAAGAGCAATTCCTCTAGCAGATTTGGCCTTTTCACTCCCGCTTCAGCCACTGCCGGATCTGCTCGGCAGCCACATCGCGACCTCCCAAACCAAAAGCCAAGGCCACCGCGACGGCAATCGCGCCCAGCACCAGGCCAAAAGCCAGCACCACAATGTCGGTGGCTACACCCATCTGTTGTAAGGCCATGGCGCCGACGAAAACCAAGATGGCCACCCGCGCCGCCTGCGCCAGCACGCCTGCAGAGGGGTTGCCCAAGCTCTTGATCATGGAATGGGCCAAATTGGCCAAGTAAAGGCCGATCCCGAACACCAAGGCGCCGATGAGCACCCGCCCGGAAATCAGCAACAGCCCCTGCACGATGTCGGTTAAAGCGGCAAACTGCAACAGCTCCACCGCCGGCACCGCCCCAAACAAGACCACGCCCACCCAGACCACCAGGCCGGCAATTTCAGAGGGGGTGCGCCGCTTCACCAACTCCCCTTCAGCGGCAGGCGCTTCAGGAGCAGGGGCCAAGGGCAAGCCGAGGCCGGCAGCCAAGCGGTCAAAGCCCACCGCCTGCAGCAACTGGGTCACCAAGCCCGCCAAAAACTGCCCCAGCCAGTAAAAGACGGCCAGAATCAGAGCCGATCCTGCAATTCGGGGAATGGCCCGCAACACCTGCTCCAGCATCGCCACCGCCGGATCCGAGATGGCCCGGATTTCCAGAGCATTGAGAGCCGCAATCACCGCCGGGATCAACACCAAGATGTAGGCCACCGTCCCGACAATCTGGGCCAACTGGGGAATGCCAAAGCGGGCCCCCAAGCGGTTGGCTCCTGCTGCCGCCAGCAAATTGGAAACGATCCCACGCACAATGCGGGCCAAAAACCAACCCACCCCACCGATGATGAGCGCTCCCAAAATGCGCGGCACCATCGATAGGATTTGATCCAGCAGGTTTTGCACCGGCTGCAGCGGCCCCCGCAGGTTCAGCGTATCCAGAATGAGCGGCAAAAAGAACAAGAGAATCAACCAGTAGAGGGCGTCACCCAGAGCTTCATTCAAGAGAAAAGGAGCGACCTCAGCCCCCCC
>NZ_JANSJH010000174.1:0-2201 GCF_047462495.1 Synechococcus sp. H55.2
CCTAGAGCAGGGAAGGTGGCTGCTGGGCTTTGCTCTGCTGGGAATGTTTGCTTTAGCGATGTTAACCGGCTGGCTGAGTAAAAGGCGGCGTTCTTAACTTGCCTTTGATAAGGTCAGAACAAAAGCAAGATCGGCAGTGGCTTTTAACTCATGGGGAACATTTGCCGGAATTAGGACAAATACGCCCGGAGATAGAGAGATCTTTTCTCCTGCAAGGGTTAAGACCCCGGTTCCTTCAATGACGTGGAGAGTGGCGTCCCTTGTGGAGGTATGCTCGGAAATACTTGTACTCCCTGCCATACAGAAAAGAGTATATTGGCAGATTTCAGTTTTCCAGATGATCTTGCTACGGATTCCTCCTGCCGAATAGGCAATGTGATCTTTGAGCTGCAAAAAAGGTGACTCAGGGGAGACGAGGGACATCATTGAGCCTCCTTCTCAGCAACCAGTACCATGTAGCCCAGGTTATTTCGATATCGGCTAAAGATTTGCCTCATAGCTGAGATCCGCTGGCGGATTACAGGACGTGTAAGTACATTCCAAATTATAGTCAAGAGCGTCGGCAATCCTTCCTCTGTAGCAATGGCAACAGGATTGAGCAAAGTTAAGGGGCCGGTGTCGTAGTCGACAACCGTAAGATTTGCTTGCTGAACAGTTGAAAGCCAGCCGTCAGTAGATAAAGGATTGGCATTGACACGAATTACGGAGGATAACTCCTTGCGGATGATGTCAGCGTTGGATCCCTTAACCCGCAGCTCGTGGCTGAGAAACTTACCCCCTGGCTTGAGGCAATTGTAAATCTCGGACAAAATTTTAGATTTTCCTGCATCGGACTGCATTGTTAAAATAGCTTCCGCCAAGACATAGTCAAATTTCTTATCAACTTGATCTAGGTGAAAGATATCGCCCTCGAGGATCTCAACTTGGCCAGCTAGCCCTGCTGCAGAAACATTAGCGCGAGCACGAGCAATGTTATCTGGATTTTTCTCAATGCCGGTAACATACACGCCATAGCGTTTTGCCAATCTAATGGCTGTGTAGCCAAGGCCCGAAGCAAGCTCTAGCACTGTTTCTCCTCGACGGAACTCGGCAAACTTGAAGAGCCGTTCGGTGGCGCCAAAGCCCCCCGGTCGAAGTGCCTTTTTACCTGCCGCAGCCAGTACTTGGTGTCCAGGTACATTTTTTAAGTCCAGCTTAGTCATAGATAACTCTAAAAAAGATACCCTGTGGCCATCTGTTTTGAGCTTGGCTGTGAGCACCTCATCACCTTCTATTATAAGAGATGCTCACAGCCGCAAAGAGAAAACTTATTTTCCCAGCTATTCGAAAAATCGAATATTTGAGAAGAGGAAAAGCTGAGGCGATGCACTTTTTTTGCCATCCTGCTCTTCCCAAATTCTTCTCTCAACTAGAATCCAATACCGACCTATTTTTTGATAACGATCTTCATAGATCATCTTTGCTTGAGTTTTTTCTTCGGTTCCTGGGCTACAATACTCAGCAGTGTAGTGAGTGGGTAGGTAGCCCTCACCTGTATCGTAAAACTCTTGAACTGAGACTGTAATTGTCCGATTGGCAAGATGGCGATGCACCCTTTGAATGTGCTTGCCCTGAACCCAGTACCTATCGGTAGAAGATAAGCCCGAAACAAGAACTTCAGTGATGTCTGAATTTTGTGGCTCTCCATAGACAAAGGTGTGGCCACCGTGTTCTTCGTCGAAGGAATGACGAACGCGATGCACCATGATTTCCCACATCTGTTCCCTTATTTTCTGGCGGATCTCCTCGTCCTCGACGCCGGCAACATCAATCTTCATGTTGCAGTCAATACTCACAACTCCTGAGAAGGAGAGGCTGCTGTCACCTTCTTTGGGAAAGTAGGCTATCTCAGCTCGGTAGCCAGGAAAGTCCTCATCCCAGGTGTAGCGATTCTCAAAGGCCTCTCTAAACAGCTCTTGGGCCGGAGCTTGCTGTGCTGCCATAATCTCCTCCTTAATGAGAAATTTTATTATTTAAATCCTAGTAGAGGCTGATGACTGGGCTTGGGATTTTAAGGTTTCCTTTAACTGTCCACCCACTCAGCAAAATCCCATCTCTTTTTCTCGGAGCTCTTGGCGGTTGCCAACGGGTAGGGGGGCGGAACACCAATCCTTCCCTTTGCCTGAGAGGGCCCTTGAAGTTAATGAAAATTATTAGCAAGG
>NZ_JANSJH010000175.1:0-2189 GCF_047462495.1 Synechococcus sp. H55.2
CAGTTGCGCCCATCCTCGATATCTATACGGTGCTCCTGTTCCGATCCCTGCAGCAGTTGAAAGAGCAAGCGGCCTACCAATAGCTAAGAGTTTTTACCCCTGTTTGGATGGCAAAAAGGGGATCCCTGTGCTCCGTCTTGAGACGAGAAGGGATCCCTTTCCTATTTTTGCCATCACTGCCCTCACCCCCAGCCCCTCTCCCAGGGGGAGAGGGGAGTAATGCCAGAGAGCTCTGCCGAATCTCTAGTTAGGGAGAAGGGCGCTCCAGGATGCCGCCTCCCAGCAGGAGATCCCCGTGGTACCAGACGGCGGCTTGGCCAGGGGTGACGCCAAATTGCGGCTCGGCAAACTGTAGCTTCACCCGCTCCGGCGATTTTGGGATCACCATAGCCGGCACCGGTGGGGTACGGTAGCGCACCTGCACTTCCACGGCCAAGGGTTCTGCCGGCGCAGGGATCGAGACCCAGTTCACCCGCCGCACCCACGCCTCAGCTTGGGTGGCTTCTTCCCGCTCTCCCACTACCACGCGGTTCATGGCCGCATCGATGCGCACCACATAGAGCGGACGGGAAGAGGCAATCCCCAGCCCCTTGCGCTGGCCGACGGTGTAGTGGTGGATACCTTCGTGATATCCCAGGACTCGCCCCTGGGTATCGACAATTTCCCCCGGCCTTTGACCCAGGTGCTGATCCAAAAAGTTGCGCATCGAGCCGTAGGTCTCGATCAAGCACAGATCCTGGCTTTCGGGCTTGTTTGCCGTAACCAAGCCGTAGCGCGCGGCAATCTGACGGGTCTGGGCCTTGGTGTACTCGCCCAAGGGGAAGAGACTGTGGGCCAGGTGCTCCTGGCTGAGGTCGTAGAGAAAATAGGACTGATCCTTCTGCCGATCCACCGCCCGCAGCAGTTGATAGCGCCCCAGCTCGGCCTCAAAACGCACCCGCGCGTAGTGGCCGGTGGCGATCTGAGAGATGCCCAGCGTCTCGCGGGCATAGGCCAGCAGGGGGCCGAACTTCACCAGCTTGTTGCATTGGGAGCAGGGCAGCGGTGTGATCCCCTCCCCATAGCCGGCCACCAAGTAATCGACAATGGCGGCCTGAAACAGCTCACGGCTATCCACCACATGGTGGGGGATCCCCAATTGCTCACAGATGGCAGCAGCATCCACCAGGCCGTCGGTGCAGCACTGGCCTTTCCCCCGCATCAGCCAGAGAGTCACTCCCTCCACGGCATAGCCCTGTTCGTGGAGAAGGGCCGCCACCGTGGAGCTGTCTACCCCCCCAGAAAGGGCCGCCACAATGCGGGGCCGAGAGGGGGATCCGGCTATCTCCGGAGCAACTAGAGGATGGGGGCTGGTAACCATCGCAGCAGGGGATCAGGAAACAACAAGGGTCGGCAAATCCTCGCCTCCCTACACCAGGCCAAACCCGGATTTCCAGCTTAGCTTGCTTCCGAATCGGCTGGCCGGGATCCCGCCTCAGGCATGGGCTCTGGGAAGCCCCTTTGGCGCAGCCGCCGCAGCGAATCCAAAGCTGCCGCGGCAACGCTATCGTGGGGATCCCTGGCCAGATAGTTGAGGGCAGAAACACTCTTGGGCGAGGGCAGATTTCCCAAGGCCTGGGCCAGCCGCTGCCGCACCAGCCAATCTTCCGACTGGGCAAACCGCAGGATGTGATCCAAAGCCCGCAGATCCCCCAGTTCTCCCAGAGCTGCAATGGCCGCCTGCTGCAGCAACACTTCCGGCCCCTCCAACGCCCGCAGCAGCACCTCATAGGCCCGTGGATCCTTCAGGTTGCCCAGGGCCACGGCGGCGCTGAAGCGCACCAGCCACTCCACATCTTCATAAAAAGCCCGCACCAGGGCCTCAAAAGCCCGCGGATCTTCCAAGTAGCCCAGGGCGCCTGCCGCATCGGCGCGAATGCCGTAGTCCGGGTCTTGGGTGAGGATCTCCAGCAGCTTGGGCAGACAGGCGTCCGTCTGCTTGATCCCCAGGGCAAAGACGGCAAAAGAGCGCACCTGCAGGTTTTCGTCGTCGATGACCTGCAAAATCAGCGGCACCGCCTGCTCCGCTGGCACATCCCGCAACTGGGCCAAGGCCACCATGCGATCCGCAGGGCGTTGGCTGCGCAAGCGTTGGGCGATTTCCTCCAGACGAGCGGGGTTGACAGGATCCAGAGCAGAGACAGTCATGG
>NZ_JANSJH010000176.1:0-2187 GCF_047462495.1 Synechococcus sp. H55.2
CCCCAGCCCCTCTCCCTGAGGGATCCCCTCACCCCCAGCCCCTCTCCCTGAGGGAGAGGGGAGTTGGGTTGCATCACCGGTTAAATAACTCTCACTCGGCAACAAAAAGCCCCCGGCCAGCTCCAGGGGGCAAGCAACGAAAAGTTGGATCCTCTAGGGCAACAACTCCTCGATGGCCTCCTCCTTGGTGTTGGTGCGGCGGGAGAGGGTGCGGCGGTCGAAGGTCATGTGGATCTCCCGATTTTGCTCGCCGTCGGCAGCCACAGCAAAGATGGGGAAGTCGATGTTGCCATCGGGGAAAGCCATGTGGAAACGGAAGGTGCCATCGGGGTTGAGCTGGATCTTGCGCCCGGCGATGGTGACGGTGGCATCCGGCTCCGTGGCCCCGTAGACGATCAGCTCGGCATCAGCCACCAGCCAGAACTTGCGGGAGCGCCGCGGCAGGACTTCGGAAGCGCCGGAGAACAGCCCCAGGCCCGATCCGGAAGCCATCCAGGGAGCAGCAGGCACTTCGGCCATAGCCATCCCCATCATACCCACACCCGAGGGGATAATGAACGAGCTGATGGCCTGCTCCGGCACCAGTTGACGGCTGCCCATTTGGTGGCTGCCAAACAGGGATCCCGCCACCCGCATTGCCTCGAAGCCGCCCACCATATCCAGGAAGGGATCCGCCGTCGCCTCCCGCTGTGGCTCATCGCCTTTGTAGGCCACCACGCCCATGCCGGTGGCGCTGCGCTTGTAGGGCTCGGTGAGCTGGTAGAGGGTGCGGCCCTGCAGTGCCACGTCGAAGGGCACCGTCAGGAAGTGCTCTTCAAACCAGTCGGAAGGATAAACCGGGGGCACCATCACCGCTGCCGAGCGGGCCAACATCAGCCAGCGGCCATCTGCCGTCCGGTAGCCGATCTCCACCAAATAGGAGCGGTCGCTCACCGGGATCGGCAAGTACCATTCCCGCGCCAGCTCGTCGCAGGGGTACTCCTGCATGCTGTGGGCCGGTTGGCGGTCGAAATCAATATCTGTCACATCGTACAGACGCAGCGCCAACTGTTGGCCGCCCTCGCGGCGCTTGCTCTCCTTGGCTTCGTTGGGCACATCCCAATAGGCGTAGGCCCACTGGGGATCCCGCGGCAGCAGGACAATGCGGCTTTCGCCATAGCCGTCGGGCAGATCCCCCAGCCCCTTGTCTACATCGGCCAGATCCGGCTTGCTAGCTACTTGGCCGACATACTTCGTCCCGGTAACCGACTCTTGCCCGCTGGGCTCCGGCATCGCATCGGTGGGGCAGCCAGTTTTGGCTTGGGCTTCTCGAATGGCCTCGATAAGCTGGTCTTTGGTCATACGGCTGTACTTGGGGATCTGATAGCGGGCAGCTTCTTCTCGCAACTGCCGGATGGTCATTTCTTCCAACGGGATCCGCTCTGGTGGCATGGTCAGGGTCTCCTGTCTTCGACAACTCAGGCTTTGTGCAATGCTCCAGCTTCTAACCCAAAGGCCGATCCCAGCTTGTGGCTCAGTACAGCCTTGAACCTACTGGCGTGACGGCCTGCTTTGCACTCTCCAACCCCTGATGATTCCAGGTCGGGATCAACGGGGATCACAAAGAATGATGAACACATGTTTGCGTATTTTTGCCTGGCGGTCAAGAGCTTGGGGATCGCTGGGGATCAACGCCTGGCTTTCCCAGCCATCTTGAGCCAGGGATCCCGCCGCACGAGGGAAAAACATCGACCGCTGCTCTCCAGCCAAAGGGAGGACTGCGCGGGATCCCCTACCGAACCGGCCCTGCCTGGGTAGCATGGGGGAAGGGTGGGCGGCTGCAGAGCAAACCACAGGTTTTCAGGCCGTGAGGTGGGGGCATGAGGTGGTGGAAAGATAGAACTCAAGGCGCAGGGATCCGAGCGATCTTGGCAGCGCTGGGGATCCTGGTCTGGCCGGGGGAAGCTGTCGAAGCACAAACCCTGTTTCCTCCCCTTTACCGCCTGCAAGGGGGATCCCCTGCCCCAGCGGTTGAGAAACAACCCTTCCCGGAAGAAACGCCCTGGCGCCCGGTTACTCCCGACCAGGTAGAAGTAGAGTCGGCGTTTTCTAGCGAGAACACAAGCTTGGAAGGGCCGATTTTCGATTTGGACTTGTTGCGCCAGTTCGGCAGCGGGGGCGGTGGCTCGGGTTCTGGCCAGGGAGAAG
>NZ_JANSJH010000177.1:0-2181 GCF_047462495.1 Synechococcus sp. H55.2
GTGGATCCATCGGCGGTCAAGAGGGGTGGCAGGCCGCCCGTAGTCTCGCTGCTGCAGGCAGTGGCTAGCGCCAGCGAAGCCCAAGTTGCCAGAAGAGAAAGGCCGCCACGGCCAGGGCCTGAGCCAGAACGTCGTTTCATCGGGGAATTCTCCACTCACTCACACCACAGCAAATCTTTCCAACAACGCCCAGCCGGGATCCACTGAATTTGCCTCTGTGCATGGGCAAGATTATGAGGGATCCCGTTTCAAAGGCGGATGCCTGCTGTTAGTTCTACTGCATCTTGGGGCGTTGTCAAGCAAGCGGAAAAGCAAATCCAAGAAATTTTTTTGGAAATGGCCCATCCCCTAGATATGGGGTATCATAGCCTCGAACAGGGGCGGCCAGCTTACCTGTAGCGTTGGGGGTTGGGTGCCTTTTCCTCCATTTTGTGTGTGGATTTCCCCAGATTAGGGTGTGTGAGGCAGTGCCGTATGAACTTCAAAGGTCGCTCATTGGCAGTTTTGTGTGGAGTCTTGCTCCTAGGTGGCTGCGGTCAAATTGACGAATCCCCCGCCTTGCCGGGGCCTGTCCAGGTGGATCCCACGGCGTTTGTCTCGGCGCAGGAGTACCGCTTTACCCCCGGCTCAGTGCTGGAGACCACTAGCTTGAGGCTAGACTATGTCAACCCAAAATTTGACAACGGGATCCCTGTGCGGAACAGCGGCTTTCAAGGCAGTGGAGAAGCCCGCATTACCAACGTAGAGGCCCGCATTCTGCCGGTCAATGAGATCCCAGCCAATGAACTGACAATTGACTCAACCCTTCGCTCCAGCACACTGGCCATCCAGATTGCCCGATCCACGCCGCTGGTGAATCTCATCGCCTTCGGCCCCAACGACGGCAGGCTATCTACGCAATTCAGCATTGCCGGGCTGGTTGCCCTTTCGACAAACCCCAACGACCAGCGCATTCGAGTCAATACAACCTTTAGAGCTGCCGATCCGGATACGGAAACTGTTTTAACTTTAACCGTGCGCCGCATCTTGGTTAGCCGCAATGGCAACCAAGTCGTCTTAGAGGGAGATTCTTCTCTTATTGTCCCTACCGTGGGGGTACTCTATGAAGATCCCGGCCCTAATGGCAACCCACCGGCAGGATCCTTTGTCAATCCTCCCCCACCTCAAGGGCCTGTCACTGCTATCCTGCAAACCGGCAGCTTCTCCGCCAGCTTCGTGGTGCGGCAGCGGGGCGTGGCCGGCGATGGCACTCCTGAAGATGCCCTGGCTCTCTTTGCCCGCCTGAACTTCCGCCCCAACCAGGCGGAAATCGTCTATCGTCCCGCCCAGGTGGGTACGCAGTCGGTGCTATTTGCTCCGGATCCCACTCGTCCGAACATCTTGCCCAACCAGTTGGTGCGCATCCGGCGTCTGCTGAACGGCCGGGTACAAGCGGAGTTTGACCCGGCCAATGTCAGCACAGTCCTCAACTTTGTCCAGGTCAGCCCGCCGCCACGACCTTTCCCCACTCCGATCCCGCAATTGCCCGTCCCTGAGCGTCCGGGTGCTCCTACGGCCTTTGACTACTTTTTCTCCCTGCGCACCGAGCGCTCTACGGGTACCTTACCTGGCTCACCTGTGGAGGGAACTAATCTCAGTCCCGTTATCATCCAGGGCATTGTCCCCACCACAGGAGATTTTGTCTTCCGCACCTTAGCTGGGGCGCAACTGGCCGGGCCGTTCAACAGAGCAGATATTGGCGGTTCCCTGCTGCGGGGCAACTTGAATTTGGTTTTCGACCCGACCACCTCTGGCTCGAATATCTCTGGGCAATTCTTTATTGAGCAAGAGTTCCCCACTGATAATCAGGTTATAGGCCCGAATCCACCAACTGGCGACGGAAATACGGGTACTCCTGATCAAGGGGGAGTTATTCTCATTATTCGTGGATTCTTTAACGGGGCTCAGGTTAACCTTTAAGCCGAGGGATCCCATCTCATTTACTTTGCAAGCTAAGGCCAGCGTGGCTGACTTCTTCGGGAGTAATGACCGGCAGGGATCCATAGGCACCTAGGATAACCCCGACCTTGGGGTAGAGGAGCCTGAAGTTCCCTTCTCAGCGCATACCTACCTGTACCTCTGCATCGGTTGAAGTCGGCGTTGCCGGAAAAAGTCGTATCATTGCTAGATTGAAGCCATGGG
>NZ_JANSJH010000178.1:0-2166 GCF_047462495.1 Synechococcus sp. H55.2
GGAAACCCCACCCGCCTGCGCGGTGGGGTAGTTCATAGTTTGATTGCCATTTGACAGTGACCAGAGGATTCAGTTTTGGACGGGCTCGCCCTGCTGAAGGCAGTTTTTCGTTTACTATTCGTCTACTATAGAAGGCTATGACGAAACTCACCCCCAGCTCCAGCTACAGTATTGCTTTGCGCCTGCGCCTGCCCAACCAGCCAGGAGCACTGGCCCGCGTCACCCAGGCTATTGCCGAGGTGGGAGGCAGCCTCAGCCAGATCGACCTCGTCTATCAATCCTCTGCAGAGACGGTGCGGGAGATCTCGGTGGATGCTGTCAGCAGCGAGCATGCCGAGCAAATTCGCGCCGCTGTTGCCTCTTTGCCCAATGTGAAAGTAGAGCGGGTGGTGGATCGCACCTTTGAGCTGCACCGCGGAGGAAAGCTGCAGGTGGTGGCCAAAAGCCCCCTGGAGAGCGCCGCCGATCTGGCCATGGCCTACACACCGGGGGTGGGGAGGGTGGCACTGGACATTGCCGCCAACCCCGCCGCCGTCTATGACTACACCATCAAGGGCAATTGCGTGGGCATTGTTACCGACGGCAGCGCTGTGCTGGGCTTGGGGAACATCGGGCCGGAGGCCGCTCTGCCGGTAATGGAGGGGAAGGCGGCCCTGTTCAAGCGCTTTGCCGATATCGATGCCTTCCCTCTGTGCCTGGCCACCCAGGAGGTGGAAGAAATCGTGGAGACGGTGGTGCGCCTGGCTCCCGGCTTTGGCGGCTTTAACCTGGAGGATATCAGCGCCCCCCGCTGCTTTGCCATTGAATCCCGGCTCAAGGCCCGCCTCAACCTACCGGTGTTCCACGACGATCAGCATGGCACGGCGATTGTGGTGCTGGCCGCCTTGCTGAATGCTTTGAAGGTGGTGAAAAAAAGCCTGGATCAGGTGCGCATTGTGCTCAATGGGGCGGGAGCAGCTGGCATTGCCGTCACGCAACTGTTGCGGCGGGCCGGGGCCAACCATATTGTGGTCTGCGACCGCCAAGGGATCCTCAGCCGCTCCCGCACCGACCTCACCCCAGAAAAGGCGGCAGTTGCAGTCGAGCAGAGCGGATCCCTGGCAGAGGCTTTGGTGGGAGTGGACGTGTTCATCGGGGTGAGCGTGGCCAATGCCCTGGCGGCAGAGATGGTGGAGAGCATGGTGCCGGATCCCATTGTCTTTGCCCTGGCCAACCCGGTGCCGGAGATCCAGCCGGAGCTGGTGAGCGATCGGGTGGCGGTGATGGCCACCGGGCGCAGCGACTACCCCAACCAGATCAACAATGTGCTGGCCTTTCCGGGCGTGTTTCGCGGCGCTCTGGATTGCCGCGCCAAGCAGATCAACACCGAGATGTGCCTAGCGGCCGCCCACGCCATCGCCAATTTGATCCCACCTGAAGATTTGGATCCCCAGTGGATCATCCCCTCGGTCTTCGACGGGCGGGTGGTCTCTGAGGTGGCTGCCGCAGTAGTTCAGGCTGCCCGCCAAACGGGAGTGGCCGGGATCCCTTGAGGGGTGCCCAGGCGGCCTATTGCCCTAGGTTCCCCTTCGCCAAAAGCGGGTGGAAGGCAGCATCCGCTTGACCGCAGGCTTCTGAGGCGTCAGCCCGTCGGGACAGCAATTACCCGTCCTAGCGCTGTGCGGAAGCAAGCTGGCAGTGCAGGGAGGATGTCAACATACCGAGCATCAATCTTTGGCCTGGGGAACGCTTTGGATCCGCAAATGCGGCAACGTTGAAGTCTGCTTTTTTCGGATCCCTTGTAACTTAACAATCCTTCAAGCTTTCTTCCTTCTTTGTGTAGTATTTTGCGCAGACGTCACTGACTTCATCGATTACCCTGAGTTTCAGGTTTCTAATCACTCGGCACTCCCAATGGATATACGTAAGCCGCTCTGCGTCCACATCGTCACCACGCTCACCGCTGCTAGCATTGCCGCTTTGCCTCAGTCTGACCTCGGCAGAGCCCTCAGAGTGGCTCTGGTGGTTGGAGCCGGGAACGCAGTAGCCTCGAGGGTTGCTTGGTCTTCTGCCCGAGACAGGGATCGGCGAGTGCAAAGCCTCCAAGCAAAGATTGAAGGGCTACAGGACCAGTCTGCGCGGAAGGAGGAAGAAATTCAAAGATGGCAGGGTCTCGTCGGAGACTTG
>NZ_JANSJH010000179.1:0-1999 GCF_047462495.1 Synechococcus sp. H55.2
ACCGAGCCACCAGAGCTGGTAAAACTGTCAACATCTTTACGCAAGCCTTGTGTGGGAGCAGTTGTTCTCATGGCCGGAGCAAGGGAGAGGAGACCAACGCCCAAGAAGCCTCGGGATCCCCGCCGCCCCTCACGATCCGCTAAGGATGCCCTATTGGGGGGTTCTGGGCGCCTGCTTCCTGCCCCGGCTGCCTCTCACCCTCAGCCGCTGCGTCTGGCCCGCCAAAAAGCCATCGCCCGTCTGCGCCAACGGGCTGTCCAGCCTCGCCGCCCAGGACGTTCTCCGGCCCTCGGAGAAGTGTTGCTCAGGGGCCTGAGCTTCAGTCTCATCCTGGGCCTGACAATGGCCGGCCTCTCGCAACTGCTGCAATCAACCCCCACTGGACAGACAGAACCTGCCACGACGCAGCTTGGGGATCCAGGGCCGAGCGATACCCTGCAGGGAGAGGCGATCCCGGCTTTGCAGGAGCGCCTAGCCGCTTTGGCCGACCAACCGGGGTTGACGGCAGGGGCCCTGTTTTGGGAGGTGGAAAGCGGCGCCTTTGCCGGCGTCAGGCCGGATCAGGCTTTTCCTGCCGCCAGCGTAATCAAGATCCCCATTCTCTTGGCCTTTTTCCAGGCCGTGGAAACCGGGCAGGTGCGGCTGGATGAACCGCTCGCCCTGCGGGAAGATCTCAAGGCAGGAGGAGCGGGCGTGCTCCAAACCCGTCCCCTGGGATCCCAGGTCTCTGCCCTGGAGGCGGCCACCCTGATGAGCACCCTCAGCGACAACTTCGCCACCAATCTGATCATCGATCGCCTGGGTGGACAGGAGGCTCTCAACCAAAAATTTCGTCAGTGGGGGCTACAGCACACGCAAATTTCCTGGTGGCTACCGGATCTGGAGGGCACCAACACCAGCAGCCCACGCGACATGGTTTGGTTGCTCAGCCAAGTGGAACAGGGGCGCATGCTTAGCCGCCGCAGCCGCGACCGCTTTTTGGACATTCTCTGGCGTACCCAACGGCCTTCCTACTTTCGACCCCACCTGGGCCAGGAGGTGCGCATTGCCCACAAGACGGGAACCCTGCGCTCGGTGGTGGGAGATGCCGGGATCCTGGATTTGCCCAACGGGCGACGCTATGTGGCGGCGGTGTGGGTGAAGCGAGAAACCCCCAACGACCCCAGAGCCGAAGAGCTGATCGCCAGCCTGTCGCAAGCCGCTTATGAGTTCTGGGCCGGGGATCCAACGGCAACCACGAGCAGCTTGCAACCCTGATCCCAAACATCACCAATTTTTCTCTCCCGAGCCCCATTCCGGGCAGAATGCAAATGCCAGAGTGGAGAAACAGGCAATGGGACAACTGGTCGATGTCAAAACCCTTTGGGTGCAGTGATGGCGACAGATCCCGTGATTAAGCTGGATCAGTTTCTCAAGTGGGCGGGGGTTGTGTCCACCGGTGGGCAGGCCAAGCAGTTGATCCAAGCCGGACAGGTGCAGGTCAATGGCGAGGTGGAAACCCGCCGCGGGCGCAAATTGCGCCTTGGGGATGAGGTGAGGGCGCTGGGCCAAGTCTGGCAGGTGCACCTGGATAAGGCCTCAGAGGGAGATCAGTGAGATCTATCGAGATCCATGCAGCGGGATCAGAAGCAGCATGGCCAAAGCCCCGATCCCCCCTGCCACCGCATACTGCCACTCCAGCCCCCACAGCAGGCAGGCAACTCCGGCCAAGATCTGGATCCCACCGGTGATCCAGTAGGGAAGGCGCGGCGGATCCACCAGGCCGTTGAGCCAGTGGCCCAACCCCATTTGCCACAGCCAAAACACCCCCAGATATTGGCTCAAAGCCGCTAGAGGGGTACGACCGACAAAAGGCAGCACCGAGAGAATCATGCCCAGGGCGATCACCAGTGTCCAGACCAAGCCCACGAAGTAAAGATGGGCCAATCCGGCAGCTCGAAACTCCGGCAGCGCCGTCTGCCGCACCATATAGCCCAAGCCAATAAGAGAAATCAGCAAC
>NZ_JANSJH010000180.1:0-1986 GCF_047462495.1 Synechococcus sp. H55.2
GAGATTCCCCCGCTCCCCGGAGCAATGCCGGGCATGCTGGGCCGTCTGAAGTTGGCAGGAGAAACCCGCCAAGCCCTGCTCCTGCCCCAAGCAAGCCTGGTAGAACAGTTCGGCCTTACGGGCGTGTACCGGCTGGTGGACGGCAAGCCGCTGTTTACGCCCGTGGTGGTGGGATCCCGCTATGGGGATCAGGTGGAGATCCACAGTGGGCTACAGCCTGGAGACGAGGTAATCCAGGAAGCGGCTGCCGTCCGGGCTAGATCCTTCTGAAAACTGTTTCCTAGGACAGAAGCCCAGAGTTCTGCTGACTTTCTTGATTTCCACCGGGCTTGCGGGGCTTTCGCCGCTGCGACCTTGTCGGGCTGAGGCAGCGGAAAGAAGTCCCTCACCGCCCTGAAGCTTTTCTCCTCGCCCCGCTTGCAACAGCGTCGCAGAGTGATGGCTACGGAGCGGGCAAGCTTCTTGATCTGGGTGGGAGAAAACCGTCCTCTGGGCTGCGCCTGGGAACCCTGGGAGCGACCCAGAACCTGAACCCGTCTTGGTAAATCCAGTTTCTTTTTGGGTATACTTCCGCTATACTCATCTCGTACAGATTCCGAGTTCCTTCCCCTGAAGATGACCTGGCGCGCTCCCTTTTTTGGCTACTTTAGCTTTCCCTGGCAACGACCAGGGCGGAAGGGTGGCGCGTAAACTATAGAGCCTAGGTTTACCCGAGTCAGTCCTGAAGCCCTGAGCCCAGTGCCAGGGCTTTTTTGATGGCTCGATGCTCCATTCCCTCACTTCCCATCCCTTGCACACAATCTTGCCCACGATGAAGGACAGTTCTATGCCCCCCCAAACCGACAACTGCAACATCCAAGAGGTGACTCCCTTGATTGCCCCTGCTGCTGTCAAGGCCAAGCTGCCGCTGACGGAAACGGCAGCCCAAGTGGTGCTCTCCACGCGGCAAGCCATCCGCGACATCATCCACGGGCGGGATCTCCATCGCTTGGTGGTGATTGTCGGCCCCTGTTCCATCCACGATCCCGAAGCGGCCTTGGAGTATGCCCACCGCCTCAAGCGGGTGGCCGATCGAACCCGCGAGCACCTGGTGATTGTGATGCGCACCTATTTTGAGAAGCCGCGCACCACAGTGGGCTGGAAGGGCCTCATTAATGATCCCCACCTGGACGGCTCCTGCGATATTGCCACTGGCTTGCAACTGGCCCGTTCCATCCTATTGCAGATCAACGAGCTGGGCTTGCCCTGTGCCACAGAAATGTTGGATCCGGTAACTCCCCAATACACCGCAGACCTGGTGAGCTGGGCGGCCATCGGCGCCCGAACCATCGAAAGCCAGACCCACCGGGAAATGGCCAGTGGCCTCTCTATGCCCGTGGGCTTCAAAAATGGCACCGACGGGCGGCTGGAAATTGCCCTCAACGCCATTCTCTCCGCCAGTCACCCCCACAGTTTTCTGGGCATCGGCCAAGACGGCATGACGGCCCTGGTGAAAACCACCGGCAACCCAGACCGGCACATTGTGTTGCGCGGCGGCGGCGGCAAGACCAACTACGGCCCGGAAGATGTGGCGCGGGCGGCGCTGCTGATGAAGGATCAAGGGATCCCGCGCTCGGTGATGGTGGACTGCTCCCACGACAACTCCCACAAAGACTACCGCCAGCAGGGAGCCGTCTGTCGGGCAGTGCTGCGGCAGTACCAAGCAGGGCAGCGGGCCTTGATGGGGCTGATGCTGGAGAGCAACCTCAACCCAGGCAAGCAAACCTGGCAGGAAGGGGCACCACTCAAGTACGGCGTTTCCATCACCGACGGCTGCATCGGCTGGGAGGAGACCGAGGATCTGTTGCAGGAGATGGCAGCAGTCGTAGCAGGGAAAACCTTGGCTTTGAATCACTAAAAAAGCCCCGCAAGACCCAAGCAAGGCAATAAAGTTGTGCTCGGCAGCAGTGCAACTCCCCTCTCCCTCTGGGAGAGGGGCTGGGGGTG
>NZ_JANSJH010000181.1:0-1971 GCF_047462495.1 Synechococcus sp. H55.2
CTGGGACTCGAACACCCGTCCCAAGATAAACTGGTGCTCAACGCCTTACGGCAATTAAAGGAAAATCATTCAGGGATGTTTTGGGGCCTTAGCCTCAAGACTGAGGTGCTCAACGCCTTACGGCAATCAAAGGAAAATCATGCACAGCCACTGCCACATGTGGCACAGCCACTGCCAGTGCTCAACGCCTTACGGCAATCAAAGGAAAATCATGTACGCCGACTTGCGCTACCTGGTACCGGTGACCGACAAGTGCTCAACGCCTTACGGCAATCAAAGGAAAATCATCCACGATGAACTGCAACCAATCGGGTCGGGCTGACGTGCTCAACGCCTTACGGCAATCAAAGGAAAATCATTTGCAACCGTCCGCAAGGGGCTGGACGAGAGGGAGGTGCTCAACGCCTTACGGCAATCAAAGGAAAATCATGGCGCGAGTCAGTGCCCAGAGACGGCTACGGATGTCCGTGCTCAACGCCTTACGGCAATCAAAGGAAAATCATGTCTATGGCCACCATCAACGATGCTGCAGCAAATCGTGCTCAACGCCTTACGGCAATCAAAGGAAAATCATTTGGGATGGCCATGCTATCGCGCCCAACTCTGCGATGTGCTCAACGCCTTACGGCAATCAAAGGAAAATCATAGCCAGTCAGGTCTTGCCGTCCACCCATCACCACGTGCTCAACGCCTTACGGCAATCAAAGGAAAATCATTGCTCAATTCTGTCGCGTGAGGTACTGCCCAGTGTGTGTGCTCAACGCCTTACGGCAATCAAAGGAAAATCATCAAGCAGTGCAGGTAAAGGCTGCAGACTGGAATCTCGTGCTCAACGCCTTACGGCAATCAAAGGAAAATCATTGTTACACGAAAATCTCACCAGCGAGTCAAGTCCGCTGTGCTCAACGCCTTACGGCAATCAAAGGAAAATCATGACAACGTCAGAGAATCGTAACGTACGTCGATAATGTGCTCAACGCCTTACGGCAATCAAAGGAAAATCATGACACCTTGAAGAGGCACAGAGGGCTTCTGGAGAGAACGTGCTCAACGCCTTACGGCAATCAAAGGAAAATCATGGATTGAGCCAGAAGTAATGTCTTCCAACAAGAGATGTGCTCAACGCCTTACGGCAATCAAAGGAAAATCATATCCATCTCTTTGGGGAGCTATTGCAAGTGGAGCCCATGTGCTCAACGCCTTACGGCAATCAAAGGAAAATCATGGGAGTGAGCTAGGGTAAAATGAGAGAGCATAGTAGTGCTCAACGCCTTACGGCAATCAAAGGAAAATCATGGAGACGTGTTCCAGCGCGTCTCCCCCTTTCTTTGACGTGCTCAACGCCTTACGGCAATCAAAGGAAAATCATTCTGGATTGGTATGGTCAGCCCGCCCAGATTGGCTCGTGCTCAACGCCTTACGGCAATCAAAGGAAAATCATCTCCAACAAGACCCGTGCCCCGCCCACCTCGTCCGCCGTGCTCAACGCCTTACGGCAATCAAAGGAAAATCATCTCCCTGAGCCTCAGCAACAAGGCGCGCATACTTCTCGTGCTCAACGCCTTACGGCAATCAAAGGAAAATCATGCGATTCTCTCCATAGCTCTACCCACCGACTATGCTTGTGCTCAACGCCTTACGGCAATCAAAGGAAAATCATGCCGCACCTCAGAATCCTTGCTTTGCAAGGCTCCGATAGCCACTTGGCAAGGTGCTCAGCGCCTTACGGCAATCAGAGGAAAACCATGCGCTTCCATTGTACCCTAACTGGCAGTCAAAGCCTAGCGAACAGGCTTCCCATGAGGGTTCTGAGGTTTTGCAAGCATCTCCAAGCAAGTGGAAACGGCTGGGATCCGCTTACAGCAAGGCTTTGAGGTTTGTTAGAAGCTGAGATACCTCTCACAACGGTGGATCCTTGTTTCTTCAATAGATCCTGTAGCTGCTCTGCTGCTGTGGCCAACTTCCTGGTCG
>NZ_JANSJH010000182.1:0-1793 GCF_047462495.1 Synechococcus sp. H55.2
CTACGAGCAGATGACGCCCCAGCAGTTGATGGAGTCCCTGCGTTCTTCGGGTTAGTTAATTTTGCTCAAGGCTTGCTTCTTCAAGGAATTTGGTAAGTCTAGGCTGGTATCATATCTGCCACTTTTTCCAAGCTTGAGGGGTGGATTGCGATGATATTTAAGGCGGAAACTGGATATTGCTGGGGTTTAACTTTGGTGAGTTTATTCAGGAAACGGTTGTAGGTATAAAACCCATATCCTAGCGACTCCAGGATCTTCGCGGTAGCAGATCCCGTAACTTTAGAACCGCTGATATTCTCAAAAATAACAATAGGCTGGGTGGCAGCAACCAACTCTAGCGCGCCGGATATGACCTGCTCTTCGGCGCCTTCTGCGTCGATCTTGATGAGATCAACTTGCGACTTTCCCTGCGAGCGCCAGATAGAATCCAAAGTAGTAAGACTTACTACTTTTTCATCTCTTGATCTTTGTTCTGACACCGGCCCTGAAGCACTGATGGAGTTAAATACGGTAGCCCTTTCTTCCTGAAATTGGACGGTACCCTCATGGTCTCCAGCGGCAGACTCAACAAGGGAAACAATATTGTCTAGGGAGTTAGCACTGATTGTCTTTTGCAGGTGTTGAATGCAGGAAGGTGTCGGCTCAACTGCAATCACACTGCCTGCCGGGCCGACTCGGCGTGCAGCAAGAAAAGTGTACACCCCAACATTAGCGCCCACATCAATAACATTCATGCCTGCTTTTAGGAAGTGACGGCAGAAATCCACTTCTTCCTCAAACCACTCCCCTTGGGTAAGTAGGACTCGGGTCACGATACTTGAGAATGAAGGTTCTAGTGAAAGCCTACAATTTTCGTAGTTGAGATAAAGATCCGGCTGGCCAGGCAAAGAAGCTGTGCGCACTTGGTGTACAACTTCCCACATCGCAATTTGCTTGACTAGACCTGCTAGTTGATGGTTTGGATCGAGACTGAGCACACGGTTGATTGGCACTAGCCCTTCTATCTTTCTCTGCGAGAGGAGCTCAACTCCCACCGCCAAGGCTGCCTGTGTGTCATCTGGGTTTATAGAATAAGTCAGGTTCCAAAACCTCATGGCTCCTGGGCTATATACAACCCCAATGTGGGCGGCCATCCACTTAGCTAAATAGTATAGGTAGGTATGTTTTGTAGAAGCAGCGGGATCCGAAAAACCTTCGCTTTGAACCCAAATGGGAACATCTGTCAACTGGGAAGGTTGCAGATCCTGGGCTTCCGTACACAAAAACTCCAGTAGAGCATAGGCATCCTCAAAAGCGCGAGAACGATCTCCCAATACCAATAGGGCATGGATTCGGTTTAGCCAACAGGGAACATGATAGGGATCCCTTGCCAGACCTCTTCGCCACAAAGATAACGCTTCTTCCCAAGTAGATTGCCGTGCTGAAACGGAAGCCTCGGCGCCTAGGGAACGGATGAGCTGGATCCCTGCTTGATTCCATTCGTCTGGGCTGGAGTACAAGTCGTTAGGATGAAAGACATAGGCTTCATGAGGCTTGCCTTCCAGAATGTGGAAGAAGGCAGCTTCCATGCTGCGGGCATGCTCGCGCGGATCCCAAATTATCGACCAGCGGCGAGAATCTTTGATTTGCTTTTTAATTCGGTTGAGTTGCTCCGGATTGTTGCCCAGTTGGATCCCACGTTGGATAAACTCTTCGACCGACCAGGTGATGCAGTCTTCTAGACCGATATTTTTCAGCAGACTGTAGCTCATGCGGCCATAGTAATGGCGGCCTACCAGGGTAAGAACCGGCAC
>NZ_JANSJH010000183.1:0-1608 GCF_047462495.1 Synechococcus sp. H55.2
CCGCGTCCCAAATCGTTCCGTTTCCAATTTCTAGGGATCCCCCCGAAGGGGGAACGTAACCCAAGCTCGATGTAGCTCCAACGCCGTTTGGGTTTCCAATTTCTAGGGATCCCCTCGAAGGGGGAACGAGAATGAGCTAGAGAGGATCAAAATCAGAGAATCCAGGGTTTCCAATTTCTAGGGATCCCCCCGAAGGGGGAACTTAGGGCCAATTCAAGTTGGGGTCCTGACTGGATTCTTGGGCGTTTCCAATTTCTAGGGATCCCCCCGAAGGGGGAACTCCCTCGACGAGATAAATGCCCTCAGGTAGGTCGTTCAACTGTTTCCAATTTCTAGGGATCCCCCCGAAGGGGGAACGAAATGTTTGATCTACAAAGTTATGTTGGAAAGGTTCTGTTTCCAATTTCTAGGGATCCCCCCGAAGGGGGAACACCTTGTGGGCGCGCAGCCGGGCGTGGTGGCTGCTGTCGAGGGTTTCCAATTTCTAGGGATCCCCCCGAAGGGGGAACAGGCCAAGCGCGTTACGGGCTGTGCCTACGAGATTAAGTGTTTCCAATTTCTAGGGATCCCCCCGAAGGGGGAACGAATAAGAAGGAGTAGAGAGAGAGAGATCTTTCTAGTTTCCAATTTCTAGGGATCCCCCCGAAGGGGGAACACCCTGCAGACCCTAGAGCCGGACCTGGCGCTGCAGAAGTTTCCAATTTCTAGGGATCCCCCCGAAGGGGGAACTTCGTGATGATTACAGCATCGTCAACATTAACGTCGAGTTTCCAATTTCTAGGGATCCCCCCGAAGGGGGAACAGTTTGACCGCCTGTTCGGTCACCTGGCGAAGTAAGGTAGACGTTTCCAATTTCTAGGGATCCCCCCGAAGGGGGAACCAAGGTATCCGAAGATGTAGAGAAGAGAATGCAAAGCGTTTCCAATTTCTAGGGATCCCCCCGAAGGGGGAACTAGAAGACACCAATTTTGATGAGCTTTACGACTTCTGGTTTCCAATTTCTAGGGATCCCCCCGAAGGGGGAACACCATGAGTTAGATATTGTTCTGGAGAAGGTAATAAAGTTTCCAATTTCTAGGGATCCCCCCGAAGGGGGAACACGCCCAATCTTGTGGCTGATGGCGGACGTGTCCGGGGTTTCCAATTTCTAGGGATCCCCCCGAAGGGGGAACCCGTGGTAGTCGCCACCCACTTCCCTGGCTATAACGTGTTTCCAATTTCTAGGGATCCCCCCGAAGGGGGAACTCTACCCCTATTAAACCCAAGCGGGGCAAGGAATGCAAGACCCATTTGCGAGGGGGTCGGTCGAAGACGGCAAAAAAGGGCCTGGAAGAGGGGGGGCAAGAGGCCTGAAAGCCTTGTGGGGCAAGGCATCGAGCGGGTCAACGAAAGAATCGGCCTTTGCGGGATTTGGCGAGGCGCTCGCGGAGGTGTTGATACCGTTTTTGTGTGCTTTTGGCAACATCATCCCCAGGGGTAGAGCGAGGAGCGCTCTAAGCAGTCTGGAAGCGCCTATAGTGGGGGAAACCCTTCAGTTATCAGTAATGGCGAGCCTCACCCCCACGGATAAGCTCCTGGCCGGGATCCAGGCCCAGCAGTCTGGCGACT
>NZ_JANSJH010000184.1:0-1564 GCF_047462495.1 Synechococcus sp. H55.2
GCTTCACCCTGATCGAACTGCTGGTGGTGATCGTGATTGTGGGCGTGCTGTCTGCAGTGGCAGTTCCCCAATTCCTGAACCAAGTGCGCCGCTCCCGCACGGCCGAGGCTCAGGCGGCTCTTACTGCAGTAGGTCGCGGTTCTGAGGTCTATCGCCTGGATGTTGGCGTGTATCCGAACGACTACACCAGAATCAAGTTTGGTTGTCCTAGTAGTACCGGTGCGGACTCCTGCGGCGCCAAAGGTGACAAATTCATGAACGACCCGTGGAGCGCTCCCAACTACGAGACGCCAGTAGCCAGTAATGTTCAGAGTACTTCACCTCAAGGGATGCGCTGGGACACCACTGCTGTCACAGGTGCAAGCCGCTATGTTACCGCTTCCGGCAGCCGAATTCAATGCACCATTGGCCTGGGATCCCAGGAGAAGGTTGTAACCAGCCTCTCTACCTTCGTAGGCAAGAGCTGCAACGTGTTTGACTAGTTTCTGCGGGTTCCACTGTTTGCTTTGCTCCCTTTGGGGAGCTTTTTTTAGTCCTCTGAAACAACCTGGGATTTTCAGGGGTTAAGTACAGTTGCTAGTAACTGAGAAGGATAGTAGATGCGGGTGAGGATACCCTCCTCTATCAAGCTCTGGTTAATCATGGAGTTGCTATAGAGTATGAACTTTTGGTAAAGAGCCACCATTTGATAGATATCTCGCGAGCAGTATGCATCCCTTGAGGCCAAGTGAAAGGGAACGCGAATGGGATTAGACTTTGAGCGCCACCAGTAGTCGGGAAAGTTGCCCAGTTGAGCGTACTTCTTGTAGTAGTTCTGGAAGCCGCAATTCAAGTAGTGCAAAACGGTTGGAGATGAGGTGACTAGGGTATGCTCCTCTGGAATGTCAAAACTATGTACGCTATTTGGCAAAATACTGGGATAAACTCGAGCTGCTGATTTTCCATTTTGATAGGCTAAAAAGTATTGAATCTTGCCAGAGATTCTCTCAAACTTAGTATAAAAGTTGGGATCTAAAACAGCAGGGTTTTGCTTGAACAGAGTAACTTCGCGAAAGTAATCTTCAATCTCAAACTTTTCGGGGGCTGCCTCGTAGTTTAAGAAGCGAACCTGAAGTATGTCGCTACCTAGCTGGTCAAACCAATCCAAGGTAAGTGCCTCGCCGAGATAGAAGAGCTCATCTCCATCAATGTGAATGATCCAATCCATGCCTTGCTCAAGGGCAATTTGTATAGCAGTTTCCACATTTAAAATCTGGCGGGCCATGACCTCGTAGCTGACATGAGGGCCATATTTTGCATAGAGGATATTGCCTAGCGCTTGCTGGACTTGCAAAGCTTCGTCGTTGGGAATAGCTGTTACGTCGGAGAATCTAAGCGCTATCTGAGCAGCAGGATCCTCCGGATCGTCAAAGAAGATATAGATGTGGGCGATCCCGATGGCGAGGTGGTAGCGAATGAAGGATTCCAAGCAAACTCCCGGATCCCGAACTGTGGTAACAATACAGACTTTGGCCATATTGAATTCGAGCCTTTAGGCAAGTTGCTTGGTTCCTAACCAAGTGTT
>NZ_JANSJH010000185.1:0-1535 GCF_047462495.1 Synechococcus sp. H55.2
CGGCCTGAGTCTTTGCTTTAAGAGCCCTGGATCCTTCCCCAAGAGCTCAGGTTTCTGTTGTACATTGGGTTCAAGTTGGAAAATGAGGGATCCCCCATGCACTTTCGACCCGACGGCGCTCTGGACGACAGCTTGCCAGGAATAGCTGCGGAGGCAGTGGTATGGAATGCGCTACGCCAAGGGCTAGGAGCGGACGCGGGTTATCTTTTCCATCGAGCTGTTCTTTATAATCATCGCCGAGGCAATCCCAGGGCTGAGATCGACATCCTCCTGATTCATGCTGAATTGGGGATTTGGGTGTTCGAGTGTAAGGGCTTTAATCTGTACAATATTGAGAGCATCAACAACAACGAATGGCGCATGCGGCAGTGGCAAAAAGAAACAGAAACCCCTTTACAACAAGCAGGCAGTCAAATGTTTCAAGTCAAGGATTTACTGCGGAAAAAATTGGATATACAAACGCTAATAGATCAGATCAACTTTGATAAGCGGGTGGCTTTGCCCCGGATCCGGCGGCAGGAATGGCAAGAACGTTTTGGGGATCCGCCACTTATAGGGGCCTTGGTGTTTGCTGATGATCTGGAGAAACCCGAGCATCTGAAACAAAGATTGTATGAGGCTAGGCGGGTTGCCCAAGCTCCTCTCCACGAAGGAAAGCTAAAGCAGATTGTTCGGCATTTGGGCTTAGATTTGGAAGATGCTACCAATAGCCAGCCTAACTATGGCTACGATTCACAAATGGTGATCCGGCGCGTCCAAGAAGGGATCTTCAAACTCGATGAAGACCAACGCAAAATTGCCACCCAATATCCTGAGGGGCCGCAGCGGTTGCGGGGCCTGGCGGGGACGGGCAAAACCGTAGTCTTGACTCGCAGGGCAGCCAAGATCCACGCCGACCACCCCGATTGGGACATCGCCGTAGTTTTCTACACCCGCTCTCTCTATGAGCAAATTCGCAGGCAAATCTCAGAAGTCTGTCAGAGCAAGTTTGACATCGAGCCAAATTGGGAAAGGATTCAGGTGATGCATGCCTGGGGATCCCAGGATCAGCTTGGGTTTTATCGCCTGCTCGCTCACCAATGTGGCTTAACGCCCAAAAGCCTGGATCGGGCAAGGGCAGAGTTAAGGGATAAAAATGACTATACAACGGAGCCTTTCAAATACGTCTGCGAAGAGTTAGAACAAGAGTTAAAAGCCAAGGAAATCCCTAAACTTTTTGACGCCATCTTGATCGATGAAGGTCAAGATTTGCCGCCCGCCTTTTACCGTTTAGCCTATCAAACTTTACGGGATCCCAAGCGGCTCTATTGGGCCTATGACGAAGCCCAAGGCGTTGGCTCCCTGACGGTGCCGGGGGCAGCCGAGCTATTCGGGCGCGACGAGACGGGCAAACCCAAAGTGCAGTTGGGAGGGAGAGCCGCCTTTGTGTTGCGCAAGTGCTACCGCACTCCAAAGATTATCCTCATGGCTGCCCATGCCCTCAACATGGGTCTTTTGCGTGGAGGCCAGCCTTTGCAGGGGGTTACTCAAAAAGA
>NZ_JANSJH010000186.1:0-1495 GCF_047462495.1 Synechococcus sp. H55.2
GCCCCTCTCCCTGAGGGAGAGGGGAGTTAGAGCGGCGCGTTCGCGACAGCGTTGCCTAGCAATAGCGATGTAGAGAAACGTTGTGTTGCTACTTGAAGTGACTATAGAGGTTGAAAGTGAGAGTAATTTCTACAGAAAAAAGGAGAGAGGCTGTTAGGTTTTCCTCCCTCCGATCTCTTCGTCGCGGTTAGCGTTAACGCCAGCTAGATTTTAACCGATTCTTCCCGCACGATTCAACTTTTTTCTCGATTTTTTCTCGAATTTCTCTTTGACTCAACACATTTTTTTAAACAGCAACACAAGGTTTAGGACAGACAGTTTGCCCCAAAAAGTTAGCCCTTCCCCTTAGCTTGCAACGGGTTTACAAAGACAACTGGCGCAGCGACTTTTGTATGTATTAGGTCTTGTCTTCCGGCCCTCAGCCGCTGTTATTGCCGCACACCGCCACCTCCGCAGCTCGACCCACTCCAGCAGAAACTATCCCCTCATTAACTAGGACTGACTCTCATTAACCCAGAAGCTCGGCTAAAGCCGAAGAAGAGAGAAAGGGATCCCTGCCAAAGGCAGGATGGCCAGTTCCGCCGGCGCGGGATCCCTGTCACATCCAAGACAAGAGAGGAAGACTGATGGATAGAACTCCACCACTCAACTGAGTAACAGCATAACTCTATTGAGACTAAATTGCAATACATAGCCGACAAAGTAGGAATAATTTGCATCAAGCCACGGGAGTCGGACAGAGGGGGCGGGGGCAATTGACAAAGATTGGCCGTTAAGTCTTCTCAGGAGGGCGGGCTTGCAGGCACAGGACAGCAACAGGTTCAAGTGTGGGGTAGTTTACTCTTGGTCCAACGGGGATCTAGCGACGATAGCCGAGTGGCCTGGAGCGAACCTGACGGCGTTTTTTGCGCCAGCGTTTCCAGTTGGAGACCATCCAATCGCTGAGGCTGTGGTTGGCCGATCCCAGCTCCAACCCCATCCCAATCCAAAACAGGATCTCGGCGTGAACTTGCAGCCATTGCCAGAGATCGCTGCGCCACACCCAAGGCTGCCACATCCACCAGCCCAACCGGGATCCCAGCCAAGCCACCGGCAGGCCAACTCCGCCGGCCCATAGGCTCAAGTACAGCACCCGCAGGGCGGTGCCCACGATGGGCCCATGCGACCAGAAGGAGCGATGCCGCATCCACTTGCGGTAGGGCAGCCAAATCCAGCGCAAGAACAGCCAGCGTTGGTACTGTCGAGAACAGGTGTCCAGATCTCCAGAAAACATCAGGCCACTGAACAGATAGGCGGATCCCACAGCCAGAGCAACGGTGGTGCTATTCCCCAACAAACCGGCGGCCAAGGTGATGCCGGGGGCCGTCCAGAGGGTGATGCGATCGTGGGTGGATCCCAGCGGCATAAGGCCAGAGCAACGGTACCCGACTGGCGCTCAGTCTACCCGCCAGCGGAGGAAAAAGCCTGACCTAGCTTCAGCTAGAAACCGCAGGAG
>NZ_JANSJH010000187.1:0-1459 GCF_047462495.1 Synechococcus sp. H55.2
CCAAGCCGGCTGCCCAATCCAGCAGATGATTGACTGCTTCTGGGGTTTTGGCTTCGGAGTACAGCCGCAGCAGGGGCTCGGTGCCGCTGCCGCGGATCATCACCCAACTGCCGTCGGCAAGGGTAAACTTGTGGCCGTCTTTGTCGAAATGCTTAATCACCTTCTGCCCCAAAATCTCAGACGGGGGATCCATCCGTAGCCGTTGGAATAGCTGGGTTTGTTGGTTTTGATCCGCCAGGTGCAGGTCGCGGCGCTGGTAAACCGAGCTAAATCCTTCCCGTTCCTGCAAAGCTCGGTAAAGGGCGCTCAGATCTTGCCCGGTTTCGGTGACGGCCTCAATCAAGTACAGAGCAGAAAGCAGGGCATCCCGTTCGGGGATGTGGCCCAGGTAGCCGATGCCGCCGGATTCTTCTCCCCCCAGCAACACCTGGGTGGTCAGCATGCGCTCGGCGATGTATTTGAAGCCCACGGGCATTTCCGTAACCGGCAGGCCATAGCGCTCCGCCACCTTGACGAATAGCTCCGAGCCACTGATGGTTTTGACGATTTCGCCCCGCAGGCCGCGTCGCCCCGCCAAGTGGTCGATCAGGATGGGAATGAGGATCTGCGGGCTGAGAAAGCGGCCTTGTCCGTCGAGGGCGGCAATGCGGTCGGCGTCGCCATCGAAGACCAGACCCACTTTTAACGGGGCGGGATCCGCCGCGATGATCTGGGCAGAGGTCTGCAGGTTTTGCGGCAGCGGCTCCGGTGAGACGCCGCCAAATAGGGGATCCCGATGCGCCTGCAATTCAATTACCTTCTCTCCCAAGAGGCGCTTGAGGCCCCCAGCCCCGGAGCCAAACATGACATCCACCCAGATCTTGGCCGGGGAGCCTTTGAGCTTTTCCAGATCCACAAAGCGGCTGAGCTGAGCCAGGTAGCCAGGCCAGGGATCCCAGGTGTGGATGGGGGCGGAGTTGGATCCCAGCGGTTGCAGGTGGTGCAGCTCCTGCTCGATGGCAGCGGTGACCTCCGGGGGCACAGAGCCGCCAAAGCCGCCTTTGACTTTGAGGCCGGAATAGTGGGGCGGGTTGTGGCTGGCGGTGATCACCAAGGCTCCATGGCAGCCGCGCTCCTTGGCTGCCCAACTGAAGGCCGGCGTCGGGGCAGCACAGGCAGAGAGATAAACCGGGATCCCCAACCGCGCCACCACCTCGGCAGCGTGGGCAGCAAAGCGTTCAGAGAGAAAGCGGTTGTCGTAGCCGATCAGGATCCCTGCGCCGGGATAGGTGCGGGCCAACACCTGGGCGCTGGCCTGGGCGGCAATAGCCAAGTTCTGAAAGGTAAAGCCGTCGGCGATCACGGCTCGCCAGCCGTCGGTACCAAAGCGAATAGAGTTGCCGGCCATAGTTCACCAAAATCGACCTCGACTACACATAGCACGGCAGAGCCAGATCCAGACCGCCCAGCCCTCACCCCC
>NZ_JANSJH010000188.1:0-1433 GCF_047462495.1 Synechococcus sp. H55.2
TGGCCATATTGAATTCGAGCCTTTAGGCAAGTTGCTTGGTTCCTAACCAAGTGTTGATGGTGAAGCGGCTATCGGCAAGGGCTTGACTGGGACTAAACACAGGCAGGATTTCGTGCAGGCAACTGCTAGGGAAGAAGACGATGCTGTTGTTAGTTGGAATCACCTCATCATAGGTTCCATGGAGAATTGGCGGATGGGGCTTCTGCCTTTGAGTATCGTAAATACGCAGCTCACCCCCTCGGTAGGGCTTGGGCTCTTTGTGAAAATAGTACACACAGCTTACCTGACGAAAGGCTGTCTGGGGATAGGAATTATCGGTATGGGGAGTAAAGTAGCAGCCATCATAGCTAGCAATCATCTCCATCTCGAAGATTTGGATATCGAAGTTCTCGATGCCTAGCTCCACAAAGATTTGAGGAGCCACCGCCGCAATCTTCTCCCTCAGCAGGGATCCATACTCTTGAAAGTAAGCATAATCTAGGCGTAGAGAGCGGCGAAACTTGAGAGACTCAGCCTCAGTGTTGCTTTGGCTATAGCTTCTCGCAGGGATAAACTTATCTTGATGAGCGATGGCATGCTGCAAGATGGCTTGATTAACTTCAGCCGGCAGGAAGTTATCCAGCTTAACGTACTTACAAGGATAGAAGCGGGCTGGCTCCGGCGGATCCGGCTGGGAAAACGTGAGGGATACTGGGTTGGCATTCAGCAACAAGCCTGGGGCTAGTTCTCGAATGTAAGCCAAATCTTGCTCAGTTAAAGCTCTGTGTTGGGGATCCCAGCTCAAGAGATGGATCCCTTGGCTG
The DNA here is from genome assembly GCF_047462495.1 of Synechococcus sp. H55.2. NCBI lineage: Bacteria > Bacillati > Cyanobacteriota > Cyanophyceae > Synechococcales > Synechococcaceae > Synechococcus > Synechococcus sp. H55.2. Next base: position 804 of record NZ_JANSJH010000188.1, read on the forward strand.
AGCTTGGGAAAAGCTTTTTGCAGATGAAAAGCGGGATCCACCCCCATCAAGTCTAAGGTCGATTGGGCAAGGGATCCGTAGCGGCAGTGATCGACCAAGTACAGGGCCGGCTCAGCCAGGTAATCCCGCAGAAGCAGAGACTGGAGCAAATGGGTGCGATAGTCAACAAGCTCCGCCCAGAAGCAAACGCCAATTCGGGTATCGGGAAACCCTTCCCCCAAATCTGCCAGAAGAGCGGGGATGAATCCTTCGAGCAGCAAAACCCGTTCTTCTAACCCTAGCCGAAGGATCTGGGCTTGGAGATCTTCCGTGCTGGGCAATTTTTTAGAAGAATTCTGGAGCGGATCCCGTAGAATTACTGCTAACTTTTCCGAGTGGCGAACCATTGCCTCTAGCACAGCTCCTGAGTCTTCCCAGCCGATCTGACAAAAGATCTGCTGTTCAGGCATGCGACCTAGAGCCCAGTCTAATAGCTGAGCGAGACTCCCGACTTGCTCCAGCTCCGAAGCCAGCTCCTGAGCAAGGTCTTGGCACTGCATGGAAGGGATCCCTGGCGTTTCGTTCTCTCTAGCCTAATGTACCCGGATTCACCCCTAGTTCCCGCAGCTTTTGGGCCAGGTGCTCTGCTCG
>NZ_JANSJH010000189.1:0-1354 GCF_047462495.1 Synechococcus sp. H55.2
AAGCGCTCGTCGTAGCGACCAGCCAGTTGGGGCCATGCCCGCTCAAAATTGGTGTGCCAAGCTTTTAGGGTGGCCACGTAGTTGATCCCAAAGTTGTGCCAGTCTTCCAGAACAAATAGGCCCTCGAAAGCCGCTGTTATCTGACGAGGCGAGGGGAGCATCGAGTTGGGAAAAATGTAGCGCTCAATCCACGGATCCCGCCCCTGGTAGGCAACGTTGGCGCCGATGGTGTGGAGAAGAAACAAGCCATCGTCTTTGAGAAGGCGACGGGCTACCCGCATGAACGTTCGGTAGTTGCGGTAGCCCACATGCTCAAACATGCCAACAGAAAGGATCCGATCAAACTTTCCTTGCGTCTGGCGATAGTCTTCCAGCCGGATCTCTACCGGTAGGCCGCGGCAGCGTTCGCTGGCCAGCTTGGCCTGCTCTTGCGAGACGGTGATGCCCACAACCTGCACCCCATAGCGCTCGGCCAGGTACTGTGCCGTGCCGCCCCAACCACAGCCGATGTCGAGCACGCGCATGCCGGGCTGGAGATCTAGCTTGCGGGCAATGAGATCCAGCTTGGCTTCCTGGGCTTCGTCGAGGGTTTGTGCCCCCCCATCCCAATAGGCACAGCTATAGATCAGGCGGCGATCCAGCATGGCCTCGTAGAGGTCATGGCCAAGGTCGTAGTGGCGCTGGCCAACCACAAACGCTCCCTTACCCCGCTGGCGGTTGATGAGGCGACTGTCCAAGGCAAGCAGGAGCCGAACCGGCCAGCCCACTTGCTCCACTGCCTGACCGGTGAGGAGACGACAAACCAACTCGTCAATAGCCTCACAATCCCACCACCCCTCCAGGTAGGCCTCGCCAAAGCCCAGGGATCCATAGAGCAGGCAGCGCAGGTAGAGCCGCTCGTCGCGGACTTGCAGATCCCAGGGCCGCGAGCCATTGACGGCTATATCGGCAGCACTCAAGAGCCTAAGCCCATATCGGCGGGCCAGCCAATGCCAGATGCTAAGGCTTTTCCTCATCTCCAGGAACCCCTTGCTATAGGCAAGCCTGGTGAGCGCAACCAGCAATGTATTGCTCAGCTATTAAACCGCAGCTTCTTCATCCTGTCACTTGGCAGCAGCTCAGGACATTTCTGCCTATCGGCTTCTAGCTTCTGTTGTTGGTGCCAAAGTCAGGGATACAGCACCAGAGGGAAAACTTATTTTGATAAGAGCTTTACTGGCGGGGTGGTGTGGGTTTTGCCCAAACACGCCGTACATTCCAGCAGGTGCCAACTCTAGAAAAGGATGGCTTTAAAGTTAAACTTTTTCCGGAATCGAGTGCAATTGGATTACAAGTGCGAGGAAATAAATTCTAT
>NZ_JANSJH010000190.1:0-1273 GCF_047462495.1 Synechococcus sp. H55.2
CCCCATCTGAGCTAGAGTAAACGCGGTCCAGGGAACCGGTAGGCTGGATACAGCTATCGACAGGATGCTTTATGGAGATGGCTTTTCGAGACGCGGCTTTGGCCCCCCGCATTTTGGCTTTGGTGCCGGGGGGGATTGGCGACCAGATTTTGTTTTTTCCCACCTTGGCCAGTTTGCGGCAGCGCTATCCAGAGGCGGAGCTGGCGGTGCTGGTGGAGCCGCGGGCGGCGGCGGCCTATGAGGTTTGCCCCTCGGTCAATCGGGTGCTGACCTTCCCGTTCAAGCAGCAGCTCTCGTTGGCAGACCTCAGCGACCTGCTGGGGCGGATTCGGGAGCGGCCGTACGACGCGGTGCTGAGCCTGGGCCGAAGCTTGGGGGTGAAGCTGCTGCTCTGGCTGACCGGGATCCCCAAGCGGGTGGGCTATGCGCCGCCGGGGCCAGGCCGGCCTTGGCTCACCGACCCGGTGCCCCTGAAGCCGGCCCAATATGCCGCCAACATGTACCACGACCTGGTGCAGGGGTTTGGCATTGTGGCGCCGGCGGGCTTGCCTCAGATTCGCCTCAAAAAAACAGACCTGGAGTGGGCGGAGCAAGAGCGCCGGCGCCTGCTGGGGGACGCCGCCCAAGACTATGTGCTGTTGCATCCGGGGGCCAGCCAACTGTCGCAGGAGAAGGGCATTCAGAAGCTCTATCCCCCTGAGAAGTGGGTGAAGGTGGTCAGGGGCTTTCGGGAGAAGCGGCCGGAGCTGCCCTTGGTGCTGGTGTTGGGGCCAGAGGATGAGCAGTTGGCAAAAGGGTTTTTGTCGCAACTGCCGGATCTGGCGGTGAGCCGCCCTGCCCAGCTGGGGCAACTGGCGGCCTTGATTGGTGGGGCAACGCTGCTGTTGTGTGTGGATAGCGCTCCCATGCATCTGGGGGTGGCGACGCAGACGCCGCTGCTGGCGCTGTTTGGGCCGACTGAACCGGAACGGCTGCTGCCGGCTGAAGGGCCGTTTCGGTTCCTCAAGGCGGCCAATGGGGCGATGGAGTCGATTGTGCCGGAGCAGATTCTGCAGGTGATCTTTCCTGGTTAGGGATGCGGACGAAGGGACTTGAACCCTTACGCCTTGCGGCACTAGATCCTAAGTCTAGCGCGTCTGCCGTTCCGCCACGTCCGCTGTTGTCCCTCATGCTAACCCGGCAACCGGGCAACGGCGACCTGCAGGTCATCGGTAGCGTCCAAAACCACCCAGCCTTGCCCCACCGTCCGTTTCCACAACTCAAAGTGCAAGTG
>NZ_JANSJH010000191.1:0-1202 GCF_047462495.1 Synechococcus sp. H55.2
GGTACGGGCACCGACGTGCCGGAGCTATCTTCGCCGCAACCGGTGAGCAGCATGGGCAGCAGCACCACCGTCGATGCCAGAGACAGAGACCCCAGTGACTTGAGCAGCCACTTGTGCATTGTTCCGTTCATGTTTCTCCTCTTAACCAAAAAGTAGGGTTCGGCTGAACACTTCCCTCACATTACCCGATCGGCTCGCTCAGGGCAACCTAAGCCTTCTGAGAAATGGCCAATCGAGGGGAGACGCAGACACGCCAGTTTGGTGGCTAGCCTGTTTACTCTGCTAATCATACAGGCAGATGCGGCAGCTTTGGCAAGAGTTATCGACTTTTTCCGGGCCAATGGGGAGTGATCTGGGTCACAGACGATGGCATGAGCTTGCCTGTGGCTACTGCTTCGTACAACTCTGCTGAAGAGGCTGGGTTGAGGCTTGGCCGAGGGAGGTGAGACGTGGCCGGAATCTTTGCCCAGCAAGGTTTTCTCGGATCCAACTCTAAAAAACCGGGAGATCTACCTATTTCTCTGAAAAATGGTGCTTGATCCGGGGCAGAAGGGTGGCAGGATGAGGAGTGGATGTTTTTTCTGGAGACCCAACCAGGATGGCTACCTACAAGGTCACTCTGATCAACGAAGAGCGAGGCTTGAACGTCACCATCGATGTGCCGGATGACGAGTACATTTTGGATGTGGCGGAGGAGCAAGGGATCGAGCTGCCCTATTCCTGCCGCGCCGGGGCCTGTTCGACCTGTGCCGGCAAGCTGGTGAGCGGCACGGTGGATCAAAGCGATCAATCCTTCCTGGATGACGATCAGATCGAGCAGGGCTATGTGTTAACCTGCGTGGCCTACCCTACTTCTGACTGCACCATCATCACCCATCAAGAAGAGTCGCTGTACTGAGGCCCTCACCCCCAATCCCTCACCCGCGGCCCCTCTCCCTGGGGGACGACCCTCACCCCTGGCCCCTCTCCCCCAGGGAGAGGGGTTTTTTGTTTTGGGTGCTCCTTTCCGGCAGCCTCAAGCGCTCCGCGCCACCGCAGGCGACTACTCCCGACTCCTCTCCCAGCCCTCACCCCCGGCCCCTCTCCCTCAGGGAGCAGCCCCTCACCCCCATCCCCTCTCCCTCAGGGAGAGGGGGGTTAGGATGGCAGCAGAGTGGCTTTTGGAGGCGGCTGTGGCTTTGACGATAGGATCCGTTCCTGGG
>NZ_JANSJH010000192.1:0-1145 GCF_047462495.1 Synechococcus sp. H55.2
AGCCAGTTGACAGAACTTAACGGATGTTTTAAGGTTGTGTTGTCAATCTTCGCGCTTCCTCAGGGAAGTTTGCCATCATGACTACTGTTATCCAACGTCGCTCAACCAGCAACGTGTGGGAGCAGTTCTGCGAGTGGGTCACCTCCACCGACAACCGTCTCTACATCGGTTGGTTCGGGGTGCTGATGATCCCCACCCTGCTGACTGCCACCACCTGCTTCATCATTGCCTTTATCGGTGCTCCCCCGGTGGACATCGACGGGATTCGCGAGCCTGTGTCTGGTTCTTTGCTGTACGGCAACAACATTATTTCTGGGGCGGTGGTGCCCTCTTCGGCTGCGATTGGTCTGCACTTTTACCCGATTTGGGAAGCCGCTTCTTTGGATGAGTGGCTGTACAACGGCGGCCCCTACCAGCTGATTGTGCTGCACTTTTTGATTGGGGTGTTTTGCTACATGGGCCGGGAGTGGGAGCTGAGCTACCGCTTGGGGATGCGTCCCTGGATTGCGGTGGCCTACTCGGCGCCGGTGGCGGCGGCGACGGCCGTGTTTTTGATTTACCCGATTGGTCAGGGGTCGTTTTCGGACGGGATGCCCTTGGGGATTTCGGGGACGTTCAACTTCATGTTGGTGTTCCAAGCGGAGCACAACATTTTGATGCACCCGTTCCACCAGTTGGGCGTGGCTGGCGTGTTTGGGGGTGCGTTGTTTAGTGCGATGCACGGGTCGTTGGTGACCTCGAGCCTGATTCGTGAGACTTCGGAAGAGGAGTCGCAGAACTTGGGTTACAAGTTTGGGCAAGAGGAAGAGACCTACAACATTGTGGCGGCGCACGGGTATTTTGGGCGGTTGATTTTCCAATATGCGTCGTTCAACAACAGCCGCAGCCTGCACTTTTTCCTGGCGGCGTGGCCTGTGATTGGGATTTGGTTTACGGCGCTGGGGATCAGCATCATGGCGTTCAACCTGAACGGGTTCAACTTCAACCAGTCGATTGTGGACAGCAACGGTCGTGTGGTTGGGACGTGGGCGGATGTGCTGAACCGTGCCAACCTGGGGATGGAAGTGATGCACGAGCGGAATGCGCACAACTTCCCGCTGGATTTGGCGGCGGTGGAAGTGGCGCCGGCCATCCGTGGCTAATCC
>NZ_JANSJH010000193.1:0-1141 GCF_047462495.1 Synechococcus sp. H55.2
GGGCCCCCTCGTAGGTGGCGTCGGCGCAGAGGCTGACGATCCCCAGCAAAACAATAAAGCGCCACGCAGAAGGGAAATCGGACATAAGCAGCTCCTCGGCGTTGAGTCAGATCTAGGCTATTGCTGTTGATGCGGAACATGGTGTAGTACCTGGTACTCTAAGGTAGGCGGCTGAGGAGCGAGGTTTTGACTTCGATGGGGAGGCTTGCATCTTTGCTGAAGGACAAATCAAGCCAGTTAGTCAAGGATTTTTACCCAGATGGCTTCAGGTGATCGAGTTTTGAGAGATTGCTTGCCCATTGAGTATCTTGAGTATAGTGAGTTAGATGAGCTAAGTCGATGTCAATTGTAACTGTTGATGAAATTCAACGTGATCCCCTAAAGTACCTTCATCAAGTGGAGACGGGTAAAACTCTTGTCATTGTTAAGTCGGGCAAGCCTATCGCTGAGCTCAGACCTATCTCCAGTAGTCAGCGGTTACGCCCGTTTGGTCTGTGTGCGGGTGAATTTGTCGTTCCAGATGATTTCGACGCTCCTTTGCCAGAAGATGTTCTCAACGCATTTGAGAGCCAATGAGAATTCTTCTAGATACACATATCTTTTTATGGTTTATCAGCGGTAGCAATCGACTTTCAGAGCATCTTCGAGACGCAATTCGCGATGCAAACAATCAGGTTTACCTGAGCGTAATCTCAATCTGGGAAGCCACTGTTAAACACCAGTTGGGCAAGCTACCTTTGCCGGAGCATCCTGCAACTTACTTACCCAAACAAAGAAACCTACATCAAATTGCCAGTCTTGACCTTGATGAGGATAGTGTAGCTCAACTAGCTAAGCTTCCGCTACTACACCGGGATCCGTTCGACAGAATCCTTATCTGCCAAGCTCTACAAAATGGATTGACCATTGCAACAGTAGATGCAGCCATTCGCGCCTACCCGGTCGATACTATGTAGTATTGCAGCTATTCCAATGAGATTGCGAATCAATGAACCTAAATAGAGAACTCAGCCAGAGAAAAAGGAGGATCATCAGCTTTTTTCGCCTTCGAGAATGGGGATCCCTCTCTTTCCAAAATCCTCTTCCTCTACCAAAATCACCGGAATGGAGCTGGTCTCCAACACTGCTTGGGAAGTGGATC
>NZ_JANSJH010000194.1:0-1131 GCF_047462495.1 Synechococcus sp. H55.2
ATGTACCCGGATTCACCCCTAGTTCCCGCAGCTTTTGGGCCAGGTGCTCTGCTCGTCGTTGCTCCTACTTGACCTCGGCAGGTGGCCGCTTGGGTAGGTAGGCCAGATCCGGCCTATCAACGGCGGGGCTGCCCATGGCCTATCGTAGATAGAGGGTCAAGGGATCCCTTCTTCTTTAGCCCGACTTCCAGGGCAAGCTAGGGTTGCCAGTTATCGATCCAGCTCTAGAAAGCTGCAGGGGCGGCCTAAACAAGGGCTTTGACGGATCCCTGAGGAGTAGAGCTGGCTTTATAACCGTTTCATAACCTAGGACTGCTAAGCTCCTACGGACTGCCCGAGCGAAGGATCAAAAAATGAAGGGTACCAAGGCCGCAGCTCCGCGTATTCTTCTCAACTGGCCAGCTCCACCCGACTACATCCCGCCCCCTCTGCTTTCAGACCGGCAGGTAACCCTCTGTCCCAAGGCAAGAGCAAAGGGATTTGGGTTAGGCTTTGTCAACTTCACCGGCGGCCTAGTGGAGTGCCCAGAAGGAGATTATGACCTCTACGACTTTGTACAGCAATCTGAACAGATTGCAAATAAGGAATTTGACTTAGTTGCTGTTTGGACCTCTAGCTTCGACTACAGTAATCCTTTCAGCACCAAAAAGTTTAGCTGCCCAACCGTCTTACTGGCTGGCGATACTCACCATTGGGAGTTCCCCATCAATCACCTCCTAGCCTACTGGGCTACTGAAGGCTTTGACTACGTGACCACCGCCTACAACCGCCAGCACCTGCACTGGTTTGCTGCAGCAGGCTTGGAAAACCTGGCCTGGCTGCCCCTTATCTCCATGCGCCCTATCACCCACGAGTGGGTAGAAGCGAGAGAAAACCAAATTGTCTTCATTGGCCAGCAAGGCTCTCGGCACCCCAGACGCTCCCGACTTGTGCAGGCTTTGAAGGAAGCGGGTTTGCCTATCCTCATCAAAGCTGCCAATCGCATAGAAGCAGCCGAACGCTTTGCCAACTCGCTGATTTCGTTTAACTGTAGCCAAAATGCGGATCTCAATCTCCGCAACCTGGAAGTGATTTGCGCAGGTGGCTTTTTGTTGACGGACAGTCTTTCTTTTGCCTCGGGCTTCGACGAGC
>NZ_JANSJH010000195.1:0-1069 GCF_047462495.1 Synechococcus sp. H55.2
CGAGTGTTTCCTTCTCCATGCCCCTCAGGAGCCAACTCGGCCAACACAGCAGAGTAGCTTGGTAGCCCCATACTAAGCGCTCCGCGCCGCTGACGCGAGTAGTGCGGGGCGGAAAAGCCTTCGAGCGACTGGAGTCGCTCGCCAATGTTATTATGCTCGCCAATGTTATTATGATGTTGTAATCTTAAGTCAGCACCTACCCCGGTGAAAAACCCGGACAGTACCGAAAGCCAGTAAGCAAGCGGAACCTTGAGGCTTTTTCTCTAGGAACTGTCTAGGGGCGTCTTGACAGCGCCTTTACGAGTCCAACTGTGGACTGCGTAGGCCTTCCCCAACTTCAGCCGGGGGAGTGTCAAAACTCCTACGGTGGCTCAGATTAGCCGAGGCTGGTTGGCTACAGCCCATGACTACAGTCTTTGCCAATCCTTGCCCAGTACAGAGCTTTCCAGCAACACCGACTGCAGCCGCTGCAACTACCCTTTGCGTAACAGGGATCCCTCTCGTCTGCAAAAACCTGATAAACTACCCCACCGCATAAGGCGGGTGGTTTTTTTGGTAGCCCTGAAGCAGGCCCACAAGGACTCCGTCCCGCTAACGCGAGTGGAGATGCAGTGGTTTACCCAAGCTTGAAAGCGTCTTTTCTTGCCAGACAGCCGTTGCAGCAGCTCCCGGCATCTGCGCCGAGAACTGCGTGTGCCCTGACTGGCCTTGCGTTGCAGAACCGCTCTCAAGCGGGAGTAGTGGTCTCTGACCTGGTTCAACTGCTGTCCATTCCAGTTGTCCCCCTCTGTTCGCGTCAGCCGGCCGTAGGCCTTGGTCGCATCCAGCTTTGTGGCTTGCGACGCAGACACCTTGAGCTTGCAAGAGGTAGTCAGAGCTTGGGTCATGCTAAGTATGTTGGGCGCTATCCCTTCCCACCGTATAGACGGTGGGGTATCCCGCGCGTTTTGTTGATCCAGCACTTTGATCCAACGCTGCGCTGTCGCGTACACAAGGGGAGAGGGCGCAGGGGATCCACCTATCCGTCCAGTTGCGCCCTCAGGGTTTGCACGCCCCGCCGCGACCAGCT
>NZ_JANSJH010000196.1:0-1060 GCF_047462495.1 Synechococcus sp. H55.2
TTTAGAGCGCGTTGCCGCGGGGTAGGACTTCTTCGGGGAACTCAAAGCGCTCGTGCGGCTGGTCCTGCGGCGCCATCCAGGCCCGAATCCCCTCGTTGAGCAAAATGTTCTTCGTGTAGAACGTCTCAAACTCAGGATCTTCTGCCGCCCGCGTCTCCTGACTGATAAAGTCATACGCCCGCAGGTTCAGCGCCAACCCCACCACTCCAATGCTCGACATCCACAATCCCGTCACCGGCACAAACAACATGAAAAAGTGCAGCCACCGCTTGTTGGAAAACGCTATCCCAAAAATCTGGCTCCAGTACCGGTTCGCCGTCACCATCGAGTACGTCTCTTCCGACTGCGTCGGCTCAAACGCCCGAAACGTGCTCGCCGCTTCCCCATCCTGAAACAACGTGTTCTCCACCGTCGCCCCATGGATGGCACACAGCAGCGCTCCACCCAACACGCCGGCCACCCCCATCATGTGGAACGGGTTCAGCGTCCAGTTGTGGAACCCCTGGAAAAACAGCAAAAAGCGGAAAATCCCCGCCACCCCAAAGCTGGGGGCAAAAAACCAACTGCTCTGCCCCAGCGGGTAAATCAAAAACACGCTCACAAACACCGCAATCGGCGCGCTGAAGGCAATGGCGTTGTAGGGCCGCACCCCCACCAGGCGGGCAATCTCAAATTGCCGCAGCATAAAGCCAATCAAGCCCAGCGCCCCGTGCAGCGCCACAAACGTCCACAGCCCGCCAATCTGGCACCAGCGGGTAAAGTCCCCTTGGGCTTCCGGGCCCCACAGCAGCAGCAGGCTGTGCCCCATGCTGTCGGCGGGGGTGGACACGGCCACGGTCAAAAAGTTGCACCCTTCCAGGTAGGAGCTGGCCAGGCCGTGGGTGTACCAAGAAGTTACAAAGGTGGTGCCGGTCAGCCAGCCGCCCAAGGCCAAGTAGGCGCAGGGGAACAGCAGCAGCCCCGACCAGCCGATAAACACGAATCTGTCGCGCTTGAGCCAGTCATCGACGATGTCGAACCATCCTCGCTCCTGGCGTACGCGCCCTACCGCGATGGTCAT
>NZ_JANSJH010000197.1:0-1052 GCF_047462495.1 Synechococcus sp. H55.2
CTATGCCACCTCTTGGTGGAACTCCGACCATCTGGCTCGATACTTGCCCCATCCCGATTTGCCCATTGGCCAAAATCTAATCCAAGAAAAACTGGAGACCTTTCGCGATCTGCGCGGCCTTTACTATGGTGAGACAGACCCGATTGCCCGGCTGCTGCAGTGTCCTGGCCCTTTCTGGGCTAGGCATTATCTTTTGCTGCACCGAGGCCAACCTTTGACGGTTATTTACGAAGTTTTCTCCTCCCGCCTGCAGGCCAGGGTCTTGTCGGGCTAGGGCGACATCCAGCGGCGCACGGCTGCGGTGACTGCGGCTGCTACACCCGGATCCGACTGGGCGCTGGCAGAGATGCGGTGATAGTCCTCTGGGGTCAGTTGATGGGCGGCGATGACCTTGGCGGCTGCGGTTTCAAACTGTTGTTCAATTTGCCGACGTTCCTCGCTGCCGTTGGCCTGCTGCAGGCGATTTGGGTGGCCGCCAGAAGGGGCTGCACCGCCAGAAGAGCGCGGGCGAAGCGGTCGATCTGCTCTGGGGAAGGCTTCAAGAATCTTCAGCTAGAAACTGCAGGAGCCCCGCCCTGTACCCGTAGGGTCAGGCTCGGGAGAAATGCGGACGACATATAGTTGTGACATGACCCAAGTCCTGACTATCTCCTGCAAGCTCAAGGTGTCTGCTTCGCAAGCCGTGAAGCTAGAGGCAACCTTGTCGGCTTTTGCACAAGCACTCCTCGCGCCAGCGGGCCGTAGGCCTTACTGGGTCAACCAAAACACGCCAGAGAAGGCGGTCAACGCAGTCAAGCTTCAATCGCTCTGCTACCGCGCAATTCGTACCCGCTTCGGGCTATCCAGCAACCTAGCACAACAGGTGTGCAGAAGGCTGGCCGCTGCCCGCAAGGTTGCCCAGCAAAAGAATCGTCCGGTCAAAGCGTTCAAGTCTGGCTTTGTTACCTTTCGCGCTAGCGGGACGGAGTCCTTTGACGCCCGCATCTTCTCTTTCCGTGAGAGGGACTGGACGGTGTCGCTGACCACCGTTGAGGGGCGGGAACGCTTTGAGT
>NZ_JANSJH010000198.1:0-1051 GCF_047462495.1 Synechococcus sp. H55.2
GGAAGCGGGCGGACGGAATCGAACCGACAACAGCAGTTTGGAAGACTGCGGTTTTACCATTAAACTACGCCCGCACAGGCATCTGCCTCTGCCAAGTACCTATACTAGCATTTGCCGCTAGCCTCTTTCTAAGACCACCTCTGCTCAAAGCAGAGAGACGAGATGTTTCTCATCGACGCTGGAGCTGCTTCTTACGTTTCTTCTGCCACTGGCGGAACTCTTTCTCGTAGCGTTCCCCCTCCGTCTGGTAGGCGTTCCAGCCCTTAAGAGAAACTGTCAAGCCCCAGCCCATGAGTATAAACAGCGACCAAGATAGCCCCCCGCCGGAAAGCCAGTCCAAGCCCAGCAGAAAGCTGTTGACAATTGCATATCGGCCCAGCAATTGGTAGAACTGCTGACGGCGGTAGCGCTGGAACTCGCGATGCTGGTTGTTCAGCTCTTGCCAAGCCTTCCATTCCTGCTCGGCCAAGTCCAGCTCTTGGGGTGAGATCCCCAGTTCGGCGGCCATCTCCTGCAACTGGGCGCGGGTAAACTCGCCCAGGCGCGGCTGGCGGGCAATGGCCCGCTGGAGGATCTGCTGCACGTCTTCTTGGCTGTACCGGGATCCCGACATTGAGTCTACACGCAACTTTACAATTCTTAGTCCAAGTTAGCCAGATCTTGCAGCTCGTTAAGTTCGCCTTGCTGCAGAAGCCAACCGCTAGACTAAACCTAGGCCAGCCCGCCAGGCGCTTTCTCCACGGCTAAGTTACTCCTTGCCAACCGAACTTGCCAATAGGGCTATGACTTCTACCCGCCCTAGATCCCGCCAGAGCCGTCAGAGTCGGACTTCCCTATTGAGCGATCTGCTACAGGCCGTGCCCCATCTGCGCCCGCAGCTTTATTTCAAGTCTTCTCTGGTTGCCCTTAGCCGTGCCATCGAGGATCAGGTGTTGCAAGGTCAGGGATCCCCGTGGGTGTTCGCCAATTTTCAAAAAGAGCGCTACTACCGCCAGGAGGCGCGGCGCTACCGTCGCATCAGCGCGGTTGCCCAAGATGTGTTTGTGCTGGC
>NZ_JANSJH010000199.1:0-1031 GCF_047462495.1 Synechococcus sp. H55.2
TGGACTTTACCCAGACTGTGTTTTTCTTAACGGTTGAAAACCAGTGGAAAGATCTCCTACTGGGAGACCTCCGCCGAGAGGTTGTGCAGGCGATGGGCTTTGGGATCAAAGCCCGCCGGGAAATGGGTATAGGCATCGCAATCGGCGTGATCCAGCAAAGCCCCTTCCAAGAGGGCACCGCGGAAATTGCTGCCAAAAAGCAGACATCCCCGCAGGTCGGCTCCCGATAGGTTGGCGCCGCTGCAATCGGCAAAGCTGAGATCGCACCCCCGCAGGTTGGCGCCTGCCAGGTTGGCGCCGCTGAAATCGGCATAGCGCAGGTCGGCACCGGCTAGGTGGATCCCTTGTAGGTCGGCCTGGGGCAGCTCGATCTCCTGGAAATCTCGCCGTCCCGCCGCGTAGTCTCTAACCAAATCCCCAACGCTATAGTTCATTGAACCTCCTTGCTTGGGGAGGGGGGATCCTTTGCTTTCACCCGGCTAGGGGCAGCCTTCCGGGATCCCCCGCCCCCTCGTTTAGAAGTGTTGATGGAAGGTGCGGTTAATCACATCCAGTTGCTGCTCGCGGGTAAGCTTGATGAAGTTCACTGCGTAGCCGGAAACCCGGATGGTGAGCTGCGGGTAGAGCTCTGGGTGCTCCATGGCCTGCAGCAAGGTCTCGCGGTTGAGGACATTCACGTTGAGGTGAAAGCCGCCATCCCGCATGTAGCCGTCCAGCAGCCCCACCAGGTTGGCAACCCGCTCCTCAGCCGTGCGACCCAGGGCCGCCGGCACGATGGAGAAGGTGTTGGAGATGCCATCCAGCGCGTCGTCGTAGGGCAGCTTGGCCACGGAAGCCAGCGACGCCACCGCTCCCTTGGTGTCGCGGCCATGCATGGGGTTGGCCCCCGGCGCAAAGGGCTCGCCAGCCCGCCGCCCATCGGGGGTGTTGCCGGTTTTCTTGCCGTAGACCACGTTGGAGGTGATGGTGAGAATGGACTGGGTGGGAATGGCGTTGCGGTAGGTTTTGTGCTTGCGCAGCTCCGCCATGAA
>NZ_JANSJH010000200.1:0-1024 GCF_047462495.1 Synechococcus sp. H55.2
GATGGCCGTTCCGGATTACCAGAGCTTGCTGTTGCCGCTGCTCCAGTTTGCAGCACGCGAAGGAACTGAAATCTCAACCAGTGAGGCCGTTGAAGCTCTGGCAAAAGAACTGGGCCTCACAGAGGAGGATCTCAGGGAGATGCTGCCGAGCGGTGTACAGCCAACTTTTATAAACCGCGTCGGCTGGGCCTCAACCTATCTGAAAAAGGCAGGGCTGCTTGAAGCAACGCGCAGAGGATTCTACCAAATCACCGACCGCGGCAGAGATCTTCTTAAAAAGCAGCCCAAGACCATCAACGTAAAGTTGCTCAGGCAATATCCTGAGTTCCTAGAATTTGAGAGGCTCAAGGGCACAAGAAGCGCTGACAAGGCAACCGAACGAAAAGAGTCGTTAGAGATTTCACCAGAAACACCATTAGAGCAACTAGAAAATGCGTATAAAAATCTCCGCGATAAACTGGCTGATGAACTGCTTGCCAGGCTCAAGAAAGCATCTCCTGCCTTCTTCGAAAAGGTCGTTGTGGAACTGCTGGTTAAAATGGGCTACGGAGGTTCACGGGTAGATGCGGGAAAAGCAATCGGCAGGAGCGGTGACGGCGGAATTGATGGGATCATAAAAGAGGATAAACTCGGTCTTGATGTTGTGTATATTCAGGCAAAGCGCTGGGATAGCAATCCGGTAGGTCGTCCTGATGTCATGCAGTTTGTAGGAGCCTTACAGGCTTGAAGAGCAAACAAGGGTATTTTTATGACTACCTCCAGATTTACCGATGATGCTCGCAGTTACGTTTCTCAAATCGGCAGCAAGATTGTTTTGATTGACGGCGAACAACTGACAAATTTAATGATTGAGCACGATGTTGGCGTATCTACGGTTTCGTTGTATCCGGTCAAGAAGGTCGATAGTGATTATTTTGAAGAGAGCATCTGATAACTGCATCAACTCTGTCTTAACGTTAAGATCAACACAACCTAGCCCGAGGAGGCGAAAAGCGCTGTGACTCAGGTCAAGACCAAGGGAACC
>NZ_JANSJH010000201.1:0-1010 GCF_047462495.1 Synechococcus sp. H55.2
GCTCGTCGAAGCCCGAGGCAAAAGAAAGACTGTCCGTCAACAAAAAGCCACCTGCTGAGATCACTTCCAGGTTGCGAAGATTGAGATCTGCGTTTGCACTGCAGTTGAAGGAAATCAAAGAAGTAGCAAACAGACGAGCTGCTTCCTCTCGATTAGCAGTTTGGGCAAGAAAGGGTAAATTCGCTTTTCTCAAAAGTTGAGCCAGTCGACAGCGTCTAGGATGAAGGGTAGTTTTGAAAAAAAGGGATCTCGATGGCATGCTAATGGAGTTCAACTGTCCTACGAACACAACTCTGCTTTCTCTCGTTGCCGACCAATCGTGAGTGACAGTGCGCATCGAGATCAAGGGCAGCCACGCTAAATCTCTGGCTCCCGCTGCAGAAAACCAGTGGAGGTGCTGGCGAGTGTAGGCAGTAGCTACATAATCAAAGCCTTCAGTAGCCCAGTAGGTCAAAAGGTAAGTGACAGGGAACTCATGATGATGGGTGTCTCCAGCCAGCAGGACAGTTGGGCAGCCGAACTTCTTGGTGTTGAAAGGGTTGCTATGCTCGATGCTAGCAGTCCAAACTATGACTAGATCAAACTCTTTATCTTCGATTTGATCTGTTCGCTGTACGAACTCGTAGAGGTCATAATCTCTCTGAGGGCACTCAATCAAGCCTTTAGGAATGCTACAAAAATTGAAGCCCCACCCTTTCGCTCTTCCTTCTGGACACAAGGTCACTTGTCGATTTGAGAAAACAGGAGGCGGAATGTAATCTGCCCCAGTTGGCCAGCTTAGGAGAATATAGGGCTCTAGGGATTCAGTCTTGCTATGCTCCATGGCTCGTTCTTCCACTTTGGTCAGCTCCTTTTCTGAGCGCAGCCCTACTCAGATAACAGAGACAGCCATAGCTGCCTTGAAAAATCTCCCCCTGCCAGATCATGTGAGACGGATCCAGCATCTGGTCAATCTGCTTGCGGTCTTGCTCCGAGCCAAACTCCACATAGATAACCTTGATGCCCTTGAG
>NZ_JANSJH010000202.1:0-1003 GCF_047462495.1 Synechococcus sp. H55.2
TCGCCCGATAGTTTCTCGACACGCTCTGAGAGCTTTCCAGTATCTCCTGCGAGCCGATCGATCCGCTGCAAAATTTCCCCTTGTTGTTGGCTGAGGTGGGCTATTGCTTGGCTGTTGGTCTCGACCAAGCGCTCAAGCCGATCTAGGCGTTCTTCTGTTGAAATCGTCATGGGGTTTGCAAGTTACAGGCTACGTGTCTCTCGATCGTAAGCTACTGGCGGCCATTCGTCTTTTCGATGCTGGCTCCTGCTGGGTGCGATAATCTTGAGATCGTGCAGTCTTGTCCGTTAGCTCCCATGCCGTCCAAAGATCCAACGTCTCTGCCCAAGCCCCAGTCGGCACCTGCCAGCTCGGGATCCCGCACCTGGTGGCAGGCGCAGCGGGAAAACCTGCTGACGGTTGTGCTGGCGCTGCTGTTGGCTTTCGGCATTCGCACCTTTGTGGCGGAGGCGCGTTGGATCCCCTCCGATTCCATGCTGCCCACCCTGGAAGAAGGGGATCGGCTGGTGGTGGAAAAGGTCAGCTACCGCTTTGGCCCGCCCAGACGCGGCGACATCATTGTTTTCTACCCGCCTGCCAAGCTGAACTTCAACGGCGCCTACATCAAGCGGGTGATCGGCCTACCTGGGGATCGCATTCGTATCGCCGATGGTGAGGTCATCATCAACGGGATCCCACTGCAGGAGGACTATATTTATGCTCCTCCCAACTATTCTTGTCCTGGAGAGCGCTGCCCTGGAGTTCCCAACCAGGGATCCGAATTTGTAGTTCCTCCTCACTCCTATTTTGTGATGGGGGACAATCGCAATGACAGCCAGGACTCCCATGTGTGGGGTTTTTTGCCGGAAGAAAACATCATCGGCAACACCATTTTTCGCTTTTGGCCCCCGAATCGCCTACACGTTTTCACCCCGCCAGAATATCCCGAGCTGCGTTCGGAAACTCAAGTGTTGGGCGACACCGCCCGCTAGGGAGGTCGCTTGACTCTGCCTGGGCTGCTCAG
>NZ_JANSJH010000203.1:0-1002 GCF_047462495.1 Synechococcus sp. H55.2
AATGGCCCCGGCATCCACCCCGAGAACCTGGAGCGGATCTTTGACCCTTTCTTTCGGGCGGATCTTTCTAAGCCAGGACAGGGGCTGGGGTTGGCCATTAGCCGCGACTTGGCCACCCAGATGGGAGGAGACCTTCGCGTGGACAGCTCCCCCCAAGGCTCTTGTTTTCGCCTCAGATTGCCCACGGCCCAGTAGAGCTTGAAAGTGTGAGCAAGGGTGTTTCTCCCAGCCAAAATCTTGAAAGCTATCCAGGAGCTGCCCAATGGCCCCCTCCGCTCAAGCCAAACCCGAACCTGCCTTGGCCCGCATCTTGTTGGTAGATGACGAGCCAGGTCTGCGGGAGGCAGTGCAAGCCTACCTAGAAGACAGCGGCTTTGAGGTGATCCCGGCTGCCAACGCCCAGCAGGCTCTGCAGCTTCTCGGCACGGCCCAACCGCAACTGATCATCTCCGACATCATGATGCCGGGCATGGACGGCTACCAATTTTTGGCGCAAGTGCGAAAACTCGAGCCCTACAGCCATCTGCCGGTGGTGTTCCTCACCGCCAAAGGCATGACTGCCGACCGCATCCAGGGCTACCGGGCCGGCGTCGATGCCTACTTGCCCAAGCCCTTCGATCCGGAAGAGCTGGTGGCCATTGTCTCCAATCTCATCGAGCGCTCGCGCGCGGCTAGCCCCTCGGAAGTGGTGGCCCGCGAGCTGGCCTCGATTCGCGCCCTGCTGTCGGAGCGAACTCTCCCCCCAACCAGTCCCTCTCAGCCCCTCACCCCAACTCCTTTGCCCCCACCGATTAAGGTGGAGCTGACGCCGCGGGAACAGCAGGTGTTGGAGAAGGTGGCAGAAGGTCTGATGAACAAAGAAATTGCCAAACAACTGCAAACCAGCGTGCGCAACGTGGAAAAATACGTCACCCGCCTCCTCAACAAGACGGGCACCAGCAGCCGCACCGAGCTGGTGCGCTACGCCCTCACCTACGGCCTGATCCGGTTGTAGCCCTCACC
>NZ_JANSJH010000204.1:0-986 GCF_047462495.1 Synechococcus sp. H55.2
ATGGGATAGGGATCCCCGTTGGAAAGAAGTTTGGTACACCCGTTCCGACTGGGTTTTTCTCAGGTAGACGACAACCTGCCGCACCTCCTGGGCAGGATAGCGGCGATACAGGCGCAGGCAGTAGTCTGCCATGCGAAAGGGGATCTCGGGATCCGGATCGGTCTGGAATTCGAGGTGCAGGATCAAGTTTTGGGCCCTCAAGAGGATGAGGGAATCGGCTCTGATGGGCTCGCTGGAGAGCTCTGTTGGCTGGATTTGGGCCAAGGGAACCGGGGATCCCAGTAGCCAGCGGGCAAAGGAGTCGGGAAACCACTCTACCAGGTACTTGCAGACGTTGTCGTAGGCCATGGGATCCCTTGGCTGGCCGGGATCAGCCGTAGTAGCCTTGGTTGATGCGGTTTTCCAGTTGGTTGGCCCCCTCTTGGTACTCCCCAAACACGAAGTTCTCCGCGTTCGCCTTGATCAAGGCCTTCTGCTGCTCCGTCAATTCTGGGATCTGCAACATGTCCTCCAGGCTGTTGTAGGGAGCATTTTTCACCAGAATACGGGCCAGGGTGGGATAGAAGCCAGGCAACTGGCGGTAGTTGCGCAGGATGGTGTTGTTCACGTCGATGGGAGTGTCGAGGTGTTTCACCGGCGGAAGCTCTGCCGCCACGGCCGGGATCCCCAAGGGGGCCAAGCACAGACAGAGCATCAACAGGATAGACACCAAAGCAGACAACAGCCGACGCATAGCACCACCTTTGCAGACAAGGTTGAAAGCAGTCATGACAACGCTCAGGGGATAGGTCGCTAACATTCTCCGACCATTCAGTGTCTCATCCCCGCTACCCCGAATCGAGACCCAGATTCAGATTTGGATCCCGTCAGAAATAATTTTTAACAACTATGATCGGGGAATAGCCTTTTGGCGGCTGACCAACTGCTCATCGCTTTTGTTTTGCCCCATGTCCGACTCCACCATCCTCCATCCCCTCAGCCCCTCT
>NZ_JANSJH010000205.1:0-959 GCF_047462495.1 Synechococcus sp. H55.2
AAGCGGAGGCAGAAGGCTTTGCCCAACGCCAACGCCAAGCCCAAGGGATCCACTTCCTCGCCATCCAAAGCGATTTCCGGGCCCAGTCTTTCGCCGGCTTTTGGCTGATGCAGCATCCCCTTTAAAACCGTTGTCGGCCCCTTACGTAGATCCTCAAGCTAGCTGTGTTGGCAAAGCAACACAAAAACGGTAGCAGCAGCTCCGCGAGCGCCTCGCCAAATCCCGCAAAGGCCGATTCTTTCGTTGACCCGCTCGATGCCTTGCCCCACAAGGCTTTCAGGCCTCTTGCCCCCCCTCTTCCAGGCCCTTTTTTGCCGTCTTCGACCGACCCCCTCGCAAATGGGTCTTGCATTCCTTGCCCCGCTTGGGTTTAATAAGGGTAGAGGTTCCCCTTCGGGGGGATCCCTAGAAATTGGAAACCTGAGTTTCAATGTGGGGTGGCAGGAACTCCATGGCAACGGTTCCCCTTCGGGGGGATCCCTAGAAATTGGAAACGTTCCCTCGTCTACGGGGTAGACGGGGATTTCCAAGTCGCTGGTTCCCCTTCGGGGGGATCCCTAGAAATTGGAAACCATAGATTTGTGAAGGGTGGTGAGAGACTAATCCACCCTGGTTCCCCTTCGGGGGGATCCCTAGAAATTGGAAACCTTACCTAACCACTGCCAGGGGCGGCGGCATTTCGGTTTGGTTCCCCTTCGGGGGGATCCCTAGAAATTGGAAACCAGTTGGTTTACATAGTAAAGTGCTTTGACCAATGTGGTTCCCCTTCGGGGGGATCCCTAGAAATTGGAAACACCTCATCATAGGCACTCTCTTCCCCCCGCCAGCGGGTAGGTTCCCCTTCGGGGGGATCCCTAGAAATTGGAAACTAGACCACAGTCGGGCAACCCTGATAGCCGCTGATCGGTTCCCCTTCGGGGGGATCCAACTTCCCTCACCCCTGGCCCCTCTCCCAGTGG
>NZ_JANSJH010000206.1:0-943 GCF_047462495.1 Synechococcus sp. H55.2
GGGAAGAGATCGGCTGGAAGTCCTAGGTCTTCTTTAGAATCTCCTGCAGGTAGCCGATGACTGTTTCTGGCCGGAGGTGGGCCATGCAGGGGTGGCCCTCCACCAGGCAGGCTTCGTTTTTGAACTTGTTTTCCACGCAGACCCGGCATTTATAGGAAGTTTGGGTAACGTAAACGTGGGGCAGGCGAGGTGCCCACAGCCGCACCGGGCTAGCTCCATCGCCATCGGCATCGTTGCCAAACAGGGCAATGGTGGGGCAGCCCACGGCCGCCGCAATGTGCATCGGCCCCGCGTCCACGGAGATACAGAGCCGCGCCCGCTTCAGGGCCCCGGCCAATTCGATCAAGCTGGTTTTGCCCCGCAGGTCGATCATCCCCGTTTGCGCCAGCAGCTCATCTTCGCCGCCGCCGTGGTAGAGGGATCGCTGCAGCTCCGGGGCACTGCCGATTAGCCCCACCTGCAGGCCCTGCCCCCGGCACCACTGGATCACCTGGCGCCAGTGCTCCAAGGGCCACATCTTGGCGCGGCGGGTGGTGGTGATGTGCACCAGGACTTCCGGCACGGGAAAATCGGGATCCCGGCTGGGCAGCTCCAGGCGGAAAAAATCTGTTTCCACATAAGCCAGGCGGCAGAAGATCTCGGCAATGTAGTTGCTAGTGAGAATATCTTTGTAGCGCTGCAAAAACTCCAGGCTGTTCCAGTCGTCGTCCTGGAGCATGCGCTGCACCGGGTCGGGGCCGGGATCCAGCTTGCGGCGAAAATCCAAGGTCAGGCCGGCCCCGGCAATGTACTGGGGTCGCAGGGCCGTCACCGCCACCAGGTTGAGCTCGCTGAACTCGTCGCAATTGATGGCCAGATCATAAGGCCCGGCCTGGGCCACACGATCCCGCACTGCTGCTGTTAGGGCCTCGAGGTAATCGGGGCGGCGGCTGTAGAGGGGGAA
>NZ_JANSJH010000207.1:0-916 GCF_047462495.1 Synechococcus sp. H55.2
GCCGAGCAGCAGCAGCTTTTGGAACAGCTCCAAGACAAAGATCGGCGAGTGCAAAACCTCCAAGCAGGGATTGAAGAGCTACAGAACCAACTCTTCCAAAGAGAGGAAGAGATAGAGAGGCTGCGTGCGGAGCAGCAAAGATGGCTACAAACTAGAGGCGATTCAGCTAAGCAGCACTATGCATACACAGACGAGGTTACAGAGCTGAGACTACAGCTTCAACAAAGGGATGAGGAAATAGAGAAGCTGAAGGCTGACTTAGAAGATTTTCAAGAGACTGTGTCTGCAATGTCCCAAGGAACAAGGCATTATAGGAGGTGCAAGCCATCGGAAACAGATATAATTTTGAGAAGAACTGAGAGAGAATTTTACCCCCAAGAAGCCAAGAGTTTTATTTTGGAAATCTTGCACAGAGCAATTGATCAAGTACATGAGAAAAGCAGAGTTCGGCATATACTTGAAGATCTGCTTCAATATAACGATGCACAGGAAGGCAACAGACATCGTCAAGATATTATGGGGTCTATAGATGATTTGTTCTTAGACTATCGCAAATGGAGTGATTCTCACGAGCGAAAACTGCAGAGACTTGGTTTTGAGATTACTTCAGAAGACAACCATGTCAAGATTCGTTTTCACAGAGATCCGCGCTATCAAATTATTCTATCTAGGACTCCCAGCGATTGGCGCGCCGGTCGCGAAATTATTCAAGAAATTCGCAAGAAAATTTTCGGGCTCTAACAGAGTTAGGAGACTTGTTTGTCATTTTTGTTACAAGAGCGGGATCCTCTCTGTCTAGAGTTGGGGGAGCCTGATAGCCTGGAAGAAAGTCTGGGATCCCTGCCATGTTCTACCTGCCGGTCTCGCTGTTGCTGTTTTTCATGCTGGTGCTGCTGCTGCCCTTCCTCTGGCTGGG
>NZ_JANSJH010000208.1:0-912 GCF_047462495.1 Synechococcus sp. H55.2
CTGTGCGCATTCTGGCCCGAAACCCAGAGACGCGAATGCGTCTGCGATTGGTGCCGCGAAGGGTACGCTGAGTCATGGTGAGAAGCCAACCTATGAAGCCAACATCACTTGCCAGAGCCGACCAGAGCGAAATTCAGCCTGGGGCGAATAATTATAGCAGACTCAACGGAAAATAGCTAGATTGGCCAGCCCACGCCGAGCAGCTAAATTGGGAATCCTAAAGCCACTGTCGAGGGAGCAGAGGCTGCTGTTCCTCTTGGGCTTTTGCTGTGTCGCTCTGGGTGTGTGGTGTGGATATCTCCCTGGATCAGCTCTGGAATGAAGCTCTGGGGCATCTACAGGTACAGCTCAGCCGTCCAACTTTTGAGGCTTGGATCAAGACGGCGCGGCCTGAGTCGTTGGTGGACAACCGCCTCACCATCTCGACTCCTAGCGAATGGGCGCGGGGCTGGCTGCAAAAGCACTACGCCTCCACCATCACTGAGGTGGTGCAGCGGGTGGCCGGGATCCCTTTACAGGTGGAGTTTTCGGTTTCCCCCCACGCTTTGGTTGAGGAAGAACCCCCTGCAAAAGCCATTTCCCCAACATTGCCCAGAGCCGGCAGCTTACCTGCCTCCCCCACTCTAGGGCTGGAAGTCGGCGGCAGCCTGCCGATGCGAGCGCCGGATCTCAACCCCAAGTATTCCTTCTCACGGTTTGTGGTTGGCCCCAACAACCGCATGGCCCATGCTGCAGCTCTGGCCGTAGCCGACAAGCCTGGGCGCGCCTACAACCCGCTGTTTCTCTGCGGCGGAGTAGGGCTGGGCAAAACCCACCTCATGCAGGCCATCGGCCACTACCAACTGGAGGCGAATCCGCAGGCGAAGGTCTTTTACGTGTCCACCGAGCGCTTTACCAACGATTTAATCGATG
>NZ_JANSJH010000209.1:0-875 GCF_047462495.1 Synechococcus sp. H55.2
TAAAGCAAACATTCCCAGCAGAGCAAAGCCCAGCAGCCACCTTCCCTGCTCTAGGATCCCTGCCCCCAGAGCTACTACTGGGGGTGTAGAGACGGCAATGCCCAAAGCTAGCGCGAGAAGAAAGTTCTGCCATTTCATTTGGGTTAGGCCGGCAGCGTAGGCGACAAAGTCGAATAGGCCCGTCATTAAAAACCCGGCCGTAAGGAAAATATTGTTTTCCAGATAGTTGGCTGAAAGGGCATCGACTTTATACATCCATTGTCGCCCAACCATTCGCTGTACTAGGCCTCTACCGAACTTTCTGGCCAGATAAAAGTTAAGTGTACAAGAGGTAAAATCGGCAATTGCAATGTAAAGGATTCCTGCCCCAAATCCAAAGAGTGCTCCTGCCAGGATGGAGTAAACAGTGCTAGGTATGGCAGGAATAATAATACTCAAGGAGCGTAATCCGATCAGAGCAAGGGGTGCCCATGGGCCTAGTTTTGCTATAAATTCTCGAGTTGTGTCTGGATCTAAGCGACGGGCCAGCAAGATAGCAGCTACCAGGACAACAAGCAACAACAGCAGTGAGAGGATATCCTTCCTTTTCCTAGAATTGGTTCTGCTGCTGGAGGGTAGCTTTTCTGAGGAGGTAGGAGACGATCCTGCTGACTCGCCAAAGGCAGTGCCGGGGGGATAGTAGAGCTCATTCCTCAAAATCCAGCCTGTTTTTTGCTGTAAGTAGGCATGCGTGCTCAGTCCCAGGTGCCTTGCTTCTTCGGCCACGGTTTTATAGTCTAGGCCCAGTAGCTTGCAAAGCTCTCTTTGTCGAATACCTGAAGGTGGCTGCATAGGGCAAAGGAACACCAAGGGTTTCTACTTTCTCTGCCAGATAC
>NZ_JANSJH010000210.1:0-842 GCF_047462495.1 Synechococcus sp. H55.2
TTGTGCAGCACCTTGGGCAATTGCGACCGCATGCGGGTGCCCTTGCCCGCTGCCAGGATCGCCACCGCCAGCTCCCGCTCTGCCATCTTTGCCCTCCGATCTGCCCCCATCAAGTATACGCGGCAGTTGCTTGCCCAACCTGGAGCTGGTGTTCCCTCCCCCTCTGCCAAGCCCTGGGAAACTGCGCTAGCCTGGTGGCACGTGTAGGTGGGGCAGGGTATGGCCGAGAGCGAGGGCTCCGATACCCCTCTTCAAAAACGTCAGCGCTTGGTTCGCGAGGCAGCCGGCTGGCTGGCAGTGCTGGGGGTGCTGATCCCAGGGCTGCAGCGTTTTTACATGGGCCACAAGCGCTGGGGCTGGGTGTACTTGCTGGTGGGGCTGATGGTGTTGGTTCCCTCTATTCCCCTGCAGATCCTCAGCTATGGGCTACGAGCGCTCTGCCTGCTGGAAGGGCTATGGTTGCTCACCATGACCAATGAGGACTTCGATTTTCGCTTCAACCGGGATCTCATCGAGCTGGACTGGACCAGTGCGCAAGATCGGGAAGTCCGGGATCCCGAGCAGCAGTTGCAAAGTCAGTTGCAGCAAGGCTTGATCACCCGCGCCGAGTACGAGGAGCGCCGCCGACAAATCCGCAAGATCTCCTAAGTCGAGCATTAATCCCTGGATCAGGCTTTTGCTTGGACAGCCAGCCCGATCAATAATCGTTTCGGTGTCGTTTTTCTCAGCAATAACCCCCACCCAAGCCGGGCTTTTTCCTCTCCCTTGTCCATTCTGCTCTACTCTCCTGCCTGTCTGTATGTTGCCAAGTCTTCCTCTCGCAGCCGTTCCCCTCTTCTCCA
>NZ_JANSJH010000211.1:0-834 GCF_047462495.1 Synechococcus sp. H55.2
GGGATAGCGGGCCAGCAGCATTTGGAACCGGCTCTCCCCCAGCAGCACCGCATTGGGGTTGGGATAGGTATCTTGAAACCAGGCTTGCAAGCGGGCGATGGCCGCCTGAAAGATCGCTTCTGGGACCGACCAGGAGCTGCTGTAACAGCGCTGGGCGTATTGCTCAAACAAGGCTTGGGCAGTGAAGGTCGTCTGCCACTCTGCCGCCGTTACCTGCTGCCCATGGGCCCCTTGAGCCCACAAAAACGCCTCCACCTGCTCGGCATTGGCCCCCACCTGTTGTGGCTCAAATCCCAGCTCCGCCAGAATTTGGGCCCATCGCAGCTCAAAGGAGTGGCGGGCACTCGTCACCCGCTCGCCGTAGCCGTAGAGATAGACCCCACTTGGCTTGAGCACGCGCCGGATCTCGGCGATTGCCTGTTGCCACTCGCGGATGAGGTGCAACACATGCACGGTGATCACCACATCGAAACAGCGATCCCCATAAGGCAACTGGGTGGCATCGGCCATCTGCAGATGCACCTGCGGCGGCATCTGGCCCAGGCTTTGTTCAATTTTGCGCCGTAAAACCGCCAGCATGCGTTCGGAAATATCGATTCCTGTGTAAGGGCAGCCGCGCCGAATCAGCGGCAGCGCAATCCGTCCCGTCCCAATGCCCACCTCAAGAAAATGGGTCTCAGGAGTGGCTCCCACTGCCGCCAAGATGGCATCGGCGATCTCTTCCTCTACAGCCGGAGGAAAGCTGCGGGTGGCATCGTAAAAGTCGGCAGCCCGATCAAAACAAACGCTGTGGGATCCCGCCATCACTGCCCCCTTCCCCAACGGGCAAACCGA
>NZ_JANSJH010000212.1:0-803 GCF_047462495.1 Synechococcus sp. H55.2
TTGTGCAGCACCTTGGGCAATTGCGACCGCATGCGGGTGCCCTTGCCCGCTGCCAAGATTGCCACCGCCAGCTCCCGCTCCGCCATGTTCCCCCCAGATCTGCCCCCATAAAGTATATGCGGCAGAATCCTGCTCAACTGTAGCTTGCCTCCCCCTCTGCAGAGCTGCGTAAACTTGAGCTAGCCTGGGGCCAGGCGTAGGTAGGGCAGAGTATGGCCGAGAGCGAAGGCTCCGATACCCCTCTTCAAAAACGTCAGCGCTTGGTTCGCGAGGCAGCCGGCTGGCTGGCAGTGCTGGGGGTGCTGATCCCAGGGCTGCAGCGTTTTTACATGGGCCACAAGCGCTGGGGCTGGGTGTACTTGCTGGTGGGGCTGATGGTGTTGGTTCCCTCTATTCCCCTGCAGATCCTCAGCTATGGGCTACGAGCGCTCTGCCTGCTGGAAGGGCTATGGTTGCTCACCATGACCAATGAGGACTTCGATTTTCGCTTCAACCGGGATCTCATCGAGCTGGACTGGACCAGTGCGCAAGATCGGGAAGTCCGGGATCCCGAGCAGCAGTTGCAAAGTCAGTTGCAGCAAGGCTTGATCACCCGCGCTGAATATGAGGAGCGCCGCCGACAAATCCGCAGGATCTCCTAGGTCGAGCATTCCAGCTTCTGCTCAGGCCGCAAGTCCGATAGGATAATCGTCTGGGTGTTATTTTTCTCAGCAGTAGCCCCTACCCAAGTCGGGCTTTTTCCACTCTTCTGCCTGTCTGTATGTTGCCAAGTCTTCCTCTCGCAGCCGTTCCCCTCTTCTCCA
>NZ_JANSJH010000213.1:0-783 GCF_047462495.1 Synechococcus sp. H55.2
ACCCAGCAGCAGCAGTGCAGCCGGGCCACCATCACCCAAACGCGCACCCGTACGGTTACGCCGCTCTGTACCAGCCAAGCTCCCTTCACCGAAACCCAAACCCAAACCATCACTTGCCAGCCGCCGGGTGCTACCTGCACCTATACAGATTGGACTCCTCAGTGCACGCTGGCCAACGGCGGCCTGACGATAACCCAAACCCGCACCGAGACCTGTACCTCGAGCTGCGGAACCACCACCCGGCTGCAAACCCAAACGGTTACCTGCCCGCAGACTTGCAACTACAACTGGGGGCCCTGGTCGCCGGCTAGCTGCGACGAGGTCATCAACCAAATCGCCTGCGGCACAACCAAAACGTTTACCCAAACTCGGACGGGCACCCTCATCGCCAGCACCAGCAGCCCCACCTGCCAACAAACCAAGACGCAGTCGCAAAATCTCACCTGCCAAGGGCGGCCTTGCGGGCCGGATACCTTTGCGCCCGATGCTCCCGGCAAGAGCCCCTTGGGCGAGTGGATGGCGGCCAAGCCCAACACGGTGGAGCTGCGCCCCGTGGGCGAAGTTCAAGCCGAGCCGGAGCCGGAGACGATCGGCGTCCACGACGTGGCCCAGGCTGCCGATGAAGGTGTAACCATTGCCCTGGAGCCGCGGCTTTCGCCAGTGCTGGAGGTAAAAGCAGGGGTGCCCAAGCCGCCCAAGTGGCCCAACCCTGCCGAAGCCCTGCAGGCCGCCTTCAACTGGATCTTCGGCGAGCCGGCCTACGCCGCCCGCAACGGCCTGAAG
>NZ_JANSJH010000214.1:0-774 GCF_047462495.1 Synechococcus sp. H55.2
GGCAAAGCGCCAGAACAAATGGGATCCGACCAACAGCCCCGCCGCCAGCAGGGCGGATCCCACAAGCCACGGCCACTGGGCTCGTCCCAACAGGGTTTCTGCCGGCACCGTGGTCAAGAAAGCCACCGGCACAACGAAGGTAAAAAACAGCCGATAGGCCACCGGATAGGCCACCAGGGGGAAGCGCCCCGCCTCTACCAAGCCCCGCAGCACCTCGGTGACGTTGTAGATCTTGACAAACCAGATGCTGGTGGCCCCCAGCATAAACCAGAGGCTGTAGAGGATGACCAATCCCAGGAGCAGGGGCACCAGACCCAAAACATAGGCCCAGGCCGGCAGCCGCAACTGGATCCCGGCGTAGAGAATCAGCACCAGGCCAAAGCCGATATCCACCAGGCCCCAGGGAGAGAACACCCGGGTTGACAGCCAAAACTGGCTACTAATGGGCTTGAGCAAAACAAAATCCAGAGTGCCCTCCTGCACCTGCTGCACGATGCGGTTTAAGTTGACGTTAAAGAGGCTGGCCGACACCCCCTGCAAGATGGTGAACATGCCCAAGACGATGAGCGCCTCCGGCCAGCTCCAACCCCCCAGGCGGTGCCCCTGCTGATAGAACAGTGAAAGCCCAAACAGAGCTGACCCCAGGCCACCCACGCTGCTGAGGCTGGCAAAGAAGAAATTGGCGCGGTACTCCATTTCTGCCGCTACAGAAGTGCTCCAAAACAGCCACAGCACCCGCAAGTAGCACAGCATTCGTTCTCTCTCCAATCTCAG
>NZ_JANSJH010000215.1:0-771 GCF_047462495.1 Synechococcus sp. H55.2
TTCTCCCAGCTCCAGCAGAGAGGCGATGCCTACGCTGCAGCTCAGGTGGGTGGTCTCCGCCCCTACCTGCACCGACAGCAACTGGACGGCCTGCCGCAAGCGCTCTTTTAACCCCAAGATTTGGGGGTTCGGGATCCCGCGTACCAAGAGGGCAAATTCATCGCCCCCCAGCCGGGCCAGCAGATCCTCGCGACGAACTTGGGCCTGCAATTGTCGTGCCACCCGGATCAAGGTTTGATCCCCAACCCAGTGCCCCCAGCGATCGTTGATTTGCTTGAACCCATCCAAGTCCAGATAGAGCACGTGGAGGGGAATGTGATGGCGAAGCGCAAAAGGGATCTCCAGCTCCAGTTGCTCCAGGAAAAAACGGCGGTTGTGCAAGCCGGTCAGCGGGTCGTAGAGGGCGGCAGTGGCCATTTGCGAAAAGAACGCTGCTTCTGCCGCGTCGTAGTGGGCAAACTTGAGGGTGGTGGCCCCCACTTGAATGCGATCTCCATCTTTCAGAAGAATGCGGCTGATGCGTTTGCCGTTGACGTAGGTACCGTTGAGGCTCTCTAGATCGGTGAGAACATACCCCTCGCCTTCTCTCTCCAGCCGACAGTGCTGCCGGGAGACGGCGTGGTCGGATAGCTGAATATCTGCTTGGTGGCTGCGCCCCAAAACTCCCCCACTTGCCATAGGAAAGGTCATGCCCACATTGGCACCGCTGATCACCGTCAGAAAGGCCGCAGTCGGCTCGGCCTGGGAGCCGCGCTCGTAGGGGGGGATCCG
>NZ_JANSJH010000216.1:0-770 GCF_047462495.1 Synechococcus sp. H55.2
AGCCTCGTGAGTCTTGGATGCTTCAGCTCTACTTCAGAGACCCGGTACACGGGATGGACTCCGTCCCGCTGCCGCGAACGATGAAGCAACTGGGGCAGAAGAAGAGACAAAAGCTCTGCTGTCAAGCGGGTGAGGAAACCCCACCCGCCTGCGCGGTGGGGTAGTTCATACGCGACGCAGCCGCAGTCTTTGCACCCATTCTTCCCCAAAGCGCAGCCAGTCTGGCATTTTTTCTGGACTCACCTGTTGGTCACCCCGCCAAACGATAAGCTGCGGCCCGGATCCCTCGGCACAACAAGGAGCATGTTGCTCCAAAAAGCTAAGAAAACTAGGATCGAAGCGCAGGCGAACCTTGGCCTCATCTTCTCCGCGCAAGAGGTATTTGCGGGAAAACTGAGGGTGGCCCTCAAAGTTGATATCTTGCATGCCAAAGGCTTTGGCGATGTCGTGAAACAGGGGAACTTCCGGATGTAGCCGAAAATGAGGTAGCCGTAGATCTTCGCAATAGGCCCAGAAAACAGACTGGAGATGAATACTGCCCCCGCCTCGAGTATAAATCCCGGGTCTCCTCCTGCCGGTGTGCTTGTAGTCAAAGGAACCGATCTCAGTTCCATCGATTAGCTGCTTGGATATTGAATTGTAGAAACCTCGATCGTAGCCTCGTTCAAATAGTTCAAAACCTGCCTGAAGCAGGCGGGATCGGATCCCTTCGGGCAGCTCCGCCGAAAACGACATGCCCAGGCTCCTGGCCACCTGCTCCAAAGCTTCCC
>NZ_JANSJH010000217.1:0-760 GCF_047462495.1 Synechococcus sp. H55.2
TCCCTCAGGGAGAGGGGCCGGGGGTGAGGGCAATGGAGAGTAGGGAACTCGAATCCCTGACCTCTGCGGTGCGATCGCAGCGCTCTACCAACTGAGCTAACTCCCCGTGGCTTTACCAGAATAACCCAAGTCCGCCGCCAAGATCTCCCCCGCCTGCAGCTCCAGCCCTGCAAAAACCTTCGAGGGCACCCGCTCGGATCCCTTCAGCTCCAGCAGGTCGTACCAGCCCTCGTGCAACAGCAGCAGGCTCACCTTCTCCTCCATCGGATCCACAATCCAGTACTCACCAATGCCCAAAACGCAGTATTCCGCCCGTTTGGCTCGGTAGTCCGCCGCCCGGCTCGATTCGCTCACCACCTCCACCACCAACAGCGGCGGCGGATCCTCCAAGCGAATCAGAGCCTCTCGGGATCCCATCTCCTGCCACTGCTGCAGAAGCAGCACCACCACATCCGGGATCCGCACCGTATCCCAGCGGTTGCCCCGCGGCGACTGGATCCCGATAGCCATCGGCTGAGAAGTCCACGGTAGCCCCTGGCGCCGGATCTCAGCTCGAAAAGCGGTATTGAGGAAATCCACAATCTGACCATGCCGTCCGGTTGGAAGGGCCATCGGCACCAACTCCCCCGCCACCAGCTCATAGCGGGTATCGCCGCCATCGGAATACTTGAGGTATTCTGCCAAACTCAGGCGAGCCGTTGTCGACCCAGGAACGGATCCTATCGTCAAAGCCACAGCCGCCTCCAAAAGCCACTCTGCT
>NZ_JANSJH010000218.1:0-749 GCF_047462495.1 Synechococcus sp. H55.2
TGCATGAGCTAACAGGAGAGCCAGCAAGCTGGCCAGTGTTTGATGTGGCTGTGTGCACGGTTGAGGATCTCCAGAAACTGAAGCAGCCCCTCAAAGCCAGCTTTGCCTTTGTCTTAGGAGAAGATCATCAGCTTCTTTTTACCGAGGCAAGTCGAGTGATGGAAACGCGGCGGCAGAATTTTACCATAAATCAGTTTAAGTATGTGATACGCCTCCACGAGGAGACACTTTTTTATGGGGCGACTTATCTTAACTTTCCTTCATTTATTTCCGAAGTGAAGACTGTCGTTGACGTTGGATCTGGCGTAGGACTTGCCAGTGTCTGTTTTCGCGGATTTTGCCCGGATGCAGTTATTCATTGTTTTGAGGTGGATCCCTTAGCCTTACACCTGCTGCAGCAGAATGCTCTTAGTTTGGGCAACTGCCATGTGCATCCAGTGGGCCTAGCAGGGCAGAATAGCCTCAGGACTCGTCGTCTCTGGCCAGAAGACTCTCAAACAGAGTGGGGAGTGGAGCAGGTGTTGGTCTTTCGGGAAGCCAAGGCAACCCTGCAGGAGCTAGGTCTGGAGCACATCGATGTGCTCAGGGTGGCTGCAGGTGGGCAGGGGGTGGAGGTGTTGGCCAGTTTGGAGCCATGGCTCAAAGACGTCAAGGTCATCTATGTGGAGTTTGGCTCGGAGCAAGCCCGCAAGCAGATTGACCAGATGCTGGATCCTTCTCACATGATCTGGCAGGGGGAGATCATAGCT
>NZ_JANSJH010000219.1:0-745 GCF_047462495.1 Synechococcus sp. H55.2
CACGAGCGCTTTGAGTTCCCCGAAGAAGTCCTACCCCGCGGCAACGCGCTCTAAAGAATCAGGGAGGTTGCCTGGCACTTGCCAGGGATCCGCTCCCGGCAAGTCTTGAACTGTAATGCTTAGGGATCCCAAAGGTTTGCGGATCCCTTTTTTATGGGTTGCAAGGCGGCTGGGCTCGCAAGCGGGCGCAAATGGCCTGCCAAACCTGTTCGGCCAACTGGGACGGGCTGGTTTCTGACCGGATGGGCACCCGCACATCGGCCTGGGCGTAGAAAGGTTCTCGCTCCTGCATTAGCCTTTGCAAAGCGGCTTGGGGATCGGGGGTTTGCAACAGGGGCCGTTGGCCGGGATCCCGGCTCAGCCGTTGCCAAATGAGCTCAGGGGCCGCATCCAGCCAAACGGTGAGGCCGTGGTGCAAATAGCTCCAATTCTTGGGCCGCAGCACGATGCCACCCCCCGTGGCAATCACCAGGCGGGTGTAGCCGCTGAGCTGGGCCAGCACCTGGGTTTCCAGATCCCGGAAGTGGGCTTCCCCATGCTGAGCAAAAATCTGGGCAATCGAGCAGCCCGCCACCTGCTCCACCAGCACGTCGGTGTCGAAGAAGGGGCGGCGCAACTGGGCGGCCAGCTCAGCTCCCAGCGTGGACTTGCCGCTGGCCATCATGCCGACTAAGTAGACGGTCACGCCCTGCAGGCGTTCGGATTCTGGCGGAGAGATCATGAGGGGGGAGGGATCTGCTAGCGC
>NZ_JANSJH010000220.1:0-744 GCF_047462495.1 Synechococcus sp. H55.2
GTGAAAGAGACCTATTTGCTACCTTAATGAAGGTTGCTGGCCGGACAATCGTCAGCTAGAAACCGCAGGAGCCCCGCCCTGTACCCGTAGGGTCAGGCTCGGGAGGAATGCGGATGACGTATGATTGCAACATGACCCAAGTTTTAACTATCTCCTGCAAGCTCAAGGTATCTGCTTCGCAAGCCGTGAAGCTAGAGGCAACCTTGTCGGCTTTTGCACAAGCACTCAACTGGGTCAACCAAAACACACCAGAGAAGGTGGTCAACGCAGTCAAGCTTCAATCGCTCTGCTACCGCGCAATTCGTACCCGCTTTGGGCTATCCAGCAACCTGGCACAACAGGTATGCAGAAGGTTGGCCGCTGCCCGCAAGGCTGCCCAGCAGAAGAATCGTCCGGTCAAAGCGTTCAAGGGCGGCTTTGTTACCTACGATGCCCGCATCTTTTCTTTCCGCGAGAAGGACTGGACGGTGTCGCTGACCACCGTTGAGGGACGCGAGCGCTTTGAGCTGGATGTTGGCTCCTACCAGCGCGGCATGCTGGCCGGTTCTCATCCCAAAGCGGCCACGCTCATCAAGCGCAAAGACGGTTCCTACTACATCCAGATTTGCGTGGAGCACGACCCACCGGAGCCACAAGACACCACCGAGGCGATTGGGGTGGACTTGGGTAGGAGAGATATTGCCCATACCTCTGAGGGAGAGAACTGGAATGGACAGCAGTTGAACCAGGTCAGAGACCACTACT
>NZ_JANSJH010000221.1:0-732 GCF_047462495.1 Synechococcus sp. H55.2
GTGCGAGCCCCTTCATGCCTCAGTCCAAACCTGACAAATCGCCCCTCCGCAAATTCCTGGAAGCCCTGATGCTGGTGTTTGGCGCAGTCATGTTCCTGGGCTTCTCCTTTGGCCCGATACTGCAGGCACTGGGGCCTTCTGACTCGGCAGACACCGCCAATTTGGTTACCGAGCAACTGCGGGCCCAGGCGGACGGCTACCGGGCCGTGCTGGAACGGGAGCCGGATAACCCCATTGCCCTGCGGGGGTTAATTGACACGCAACTGCAGCTCAACGAGCCGCAAGGGGCCATTGAGCCGCTGAAGAAGCTGGTGGAACTGGAGCCGGAAAATCGGCAACTGCGAGCTTTTTTGGCTCAAATTCAGCGGGAGACAGGAGATCTGGAAGGAGCGCTGGAGCAGCTTCAAGCTCTCTACAAAAAGGATCCCAAAGATGGCCAAGTTCTGCAGGAGCTGGCCGATGTTCAACTAGTTCTGGGCCGCACTTCTGAAGCCATTGACCTGCTGGAGAACTATCTGAAGGAAGTACCGGAAGATAACGATGTCCGCCTGCGCTTAGCTTTTATCTACGCCCGCAACAACCAGACGGGAAAAGCGGTGGCCCTTTATGATGAGATGATTGCAGCGGATCCCAGCGATTTTGCCCCGGTATTGGGCAAGGCAATAGCCCTCAGCTCTGCTGCCGATGCCGACCTACGGGCACAAGCCCCTGATCTGTTTGAGCAAGCGGCCC
>NZ_JANSJH010000222.1:0-731 GCF_047462495.1 Synechococcus sp. H55.2
CCGCAGGAGCCCCGCGCTCTGGCGTAGCTGTTCGCGAAGCGGGACGGAGTCCTTGCGTCCGGAGGAATGCAAGAAGCCGGACAACAATATAGCATCTGATGAGATAAAATAGGAGCATAAACCAAGCCTTGACCATCTCCTGCAAGCTCAAGGTGTCTGTGTCGCAAGCCGCCAAGCTGGATGCGACGCTAGACGCTTTTGCACAAGCCTTGAACTGGGTGAATGAGAACACACCGGAGAAGATAGTCAACGCCGTTAAGCTCCAATCTCTCTGCTACCGCGAGATCCGTACCCGCTTCGGGCTATCCAGCAACCTGGCACAACAGGTGTGCAGGCGGGTTGCAGGCTCGCGCAAGGTTGCCCGGCAAAAGAATCGTCCGGTCAAAGCCTTCAAGGGCGGCTTTGTGACCTTTCGCGCTAGCGGGACGGAGTCCTTTGACGCCCGCACCTTTTCTTTTCGGCAAAAAGACTGGACGGTGTCGCTGACCACCGTCGAGGGGCGGGAACGCTTTGAGTTGGCAATTGGCAACTACCAACTGCAGGGCTACCAGAAGCCCGCTCCGTACCGCTTAGCGGTCGGAGCCGGGTAGTTTACGGGTGAATGTTGGCGCTGTTCTCGACAACAGGCCGCTGCTGTGCTTCCAAGGGAGCGAATGATAGAGTACAGAGAGATTTTGTGCGAGCCCCTTCATGCCTCAGTCCAAACCTGACAAATCGCCCCTCCGCAAATT
>NZ_JANSJH010000223.1:0-728 GCF_047462495.1 Synechococcus sp. H55.2
GGGTTTAAGATCGGTAGGTGTTGCCCAGCATCCCTTACTCCATTCTCTCTTTGTCTGGGGCTGTAGCTCAGATGGATAGAGCAAGCGCCTCCTAAGCGCTAGGCCGGCGGTTCAAGTCCGCCCAGTCCCGTTGTGTGAAATCTTCAGAGTTTCACCGATAGAGGTTGCAGGAGTTGTGCAGGTCGTAGCCAGAAGCCAAAACCTCTTGCTGGCGATCCCCAAGGCCGATGTCACAGCGCAGAAGCTCCCCACCAGCACTCACATGGGTATGAGCCTCAGTCATCCAACGCATGCCGGTCACGCCAGGAGCAGGAGGAACCACTTCAGGAAGACGATAGTTGTAGGCTGGCCAGGGGTCTTGCAAATAGCGATCCCCGTGAACCCCACCGAATTCGATATCGGTGTAGCCGGAGGGATAAACCGTAAAGTCCATGCGGAAAACTTCTGAAGCACGGCCAACGGTCGCCAAAGCTGCTTGGGCTTCAGCAACTCTGGAGCGACGAATCTGATTGAGCAGATTGGGAATAGCCACAGCGGAGAGAATACCAACAATTACGATGACCACCAGCAACTCGATCAACGTCATGCCGTGGGGGGCTGCAGTGGTCGGGCGGAAGAGCATCCTCTTCAGATAGGCTTCATGAGAGGAAAGTCGGCTCATGGCAGTATCCACTCCACCTTCGCAGAACTCAGGTATCCAGATACACGCAATTTAGGCCAGCATTCAG
>NZ_JANSJH010000224.1:0-715 GCF_047462495.1 Synechococcus sp. H55.2
GTTGGAAAATGAGGGATCCCCCATGCACTTTCAACCCGACGGCGCTCTGGACGACAGCTTGCCAGGAATAGCTGCGGAGGCGGCGGTTTGGAATGCGCTGCGGCAAGCCCTGGGCTCAGATCCCGGCTACCTCCTCCATCAGTTCAGCATTTATGACCCTCAGGGTCACCTCAAGGCCAAGCCCGACATTCTATTGATTCACTTTGAACTGGGCTTTTGGATTTTCGAGTGTAAGGGCTGCAACCTTTACAATATCGAGGCCATCGACGGCAGCGAGTGGCGCATGCGCGAGTGGCACAGGGAAACCGAAACCCCTCTGGCGCAGGCCGATAATCAAATGTTTCAGATCAAAAATTGGCTGCAGCAAAATCTGGAAACTCGGCCTCTCCAAGCGCGCGTTGCCTGGCAATATCGGCTGGCTTTGCCTCGCATTCGGCGACAAGAATGGCAGGAGCGCTTCGGGGATCCCCCTTTTACCGGCGCGCTACTTTTTGCGGATGATTTGGAAAACCCAGAGCAGTTGCGGCAAACTCTGTACGCAGCCAAAGAGGCCAATGGCGCTCCTCTCAACGCCACAGAATGGGAAGTGATCCTCAAAACGTTGGGGATAGGGCTGGGGGATCCCGGCGAAGACCCAGTATATGACTACGATCCGCAGGCGGTGATCCGGCGCGTCCAAGAAGGGATCTTCAAACTCGATGAAGACCAACGCAAA
>NZ_JANSJH010000225.1:0-690 GCF_047462495.1 Synechococcus sp. H55.2
AAGCAAGAACACGCTTGGCTAACGGAGTGAGGTGTGAGGATGATGAACCGTCGAGTTGCCTGGGGATGTGCATTGAGCTTGATCCTTTCGCTGCCTCTGTTGGCTGTAGAAAGCCAACTTGAGGAAGCCGCCGCTCAGCAGTTGACCTCCGCCAATCCACAAAGCCTCAGCCGCATCACCGATATCCGCCTGGTGCCCCACGGCAACCGCATGAAGCTGGAGATCAACACCGCAGGGGGTGCCCGTCCACAGGTGTTCTTTACCCAACAGGGCCGGTCTTGGATTGGGGATATCACCAATGCTCAACTGGATGGCGGTCAAGGCCGCTATCGTCAGGAGTCTCCCTTGCCGGGAGTGCGCTTCATCGAAGCCAAGCAACTGGGCAGTGACAGCGTGCGGATAGAAATTGCCGGTGTTGCGGCAGCTCCCCAGGGCTTGCTGGCCCAGCGCAGCCCAACACAGTTGGTCTTCGAGTTTGAGGGCTTGCCCTCTGCCCCACCGGCTCCTGTAGCTGCCGCGCCCAGCCAAGTAGCGCCCAATCAACCGGCCTCGCCAACCCGACCTCAGCCTGTGGCCCCGCCGCCGGCTCCTGCCGCCCCTTCGGTTGCTCAAAACCCTCCTTCTCCCCAGGGAACAGCCCCTACTCCTCAGCCCCTTGCCCAAAACTCCTCCTCTTCCCCGCCAGCTCAG
>NZ_JANSJH010000226.1:0-687 GCF_047462495.1 Synechococcus sp. H55.2
AGCAACGCGTGCGCCAGCAGGGGTTGCGGCTTTTCCCCCCTGGGCTCCACAGCCCCTACTCGACGGATAACCTGTAGTACGCTGGCGGCTCGAAGGTTTGACTCCACATGTAGTGTCTAAGGCTCAAAATTTGCCTTAATTTGCCCTAAACTTGGGAAAGCCAAGACGACGGCTTTTCCTTGGGATCTGCCTTGGCTGGTTTGGGACTGAGGCTTATTGACAACTCTCTCTGAAATCAGCCTCAAAAGGTTGCAGAAATGGGCCAGCAGGCCGTTCGATGCCTTGCTGGGCTGGCCTCTCCGATGGGTTTCTACAGACAAAATAGGCATCTGTAGCGATGTAGAGTGTATCAAAAAACATGTTTTTTATCTCAGTGCAATCTGGTTAACGATTAAGAGAGCATGACCGATTTTACTTGCTTTTTTCCGATCCTATTGGTCTAAGTTTTGAGTAACGGAATCGCTTTATTTTCGTAACATCTACCCGTAGATCAGGGAGCCGACAGGGGCCAGAACTGAGGCACTGCTGGCAGTAGCTCACGGACAGGACTCAATAAATTTAGTGAATCAAATAGCCGCTGAAAGTCTGCATTTTAGGTTGCCAAAACCTTTACGGAAAGGCTTTTCTACTGGTATGAATAAGGTGCTGTTTGCAGCAAGGTCGGCTTCCTAGTGGGAAGAAAGCTTG
>NZ_JANSJH010000227.1:0-682 GCF_047462495.1 Synechococcus sp. H55.2
TGAACCCTGTCCAAAAGCTGCCCCAGCTCCAGGGCTGAGCCGGTGCTGATGAACTTGTCGGTGGCCGTCAGCCAGTCCAAAAGCCGAAGGGCGGGGGTGAGATCGATAATGGGGGTTTCTGCCTGACCAGGGCGGTAGAGGCCGTAGTAGAGCCCCTGGATCTCGACATTTTTGGCCTTGCGCAAAAGGGCAGCTCCCAAGAGCACCAGCAGGGGGATGGAGCGAAAGGCGTGGGTGATATCGAAAAACAGCCGGGTGTTGGGCTCGATGCTATCAACCAGCACGTCGAAGATGGCCCAGGTCTCCGCCTCGGTTTTGCCTTCGGGAATGGCCTTGGCCACCTTCTCCACATGGGGCGGTAGATCTTCCTGCAGGCGGCTCCAGTGCTTGGCGCGGGCCTCTTCCGTCAGCAGGAGGATAATTCTGTCAATCTCAAAGAGCTGGCAGAGGGCTTTGGCAACGTAGCAGGTTTTCTCTGCCCGCCGCTCCCCAAAACAATACACCGTCTCGGTGTAATCGCCGGTGCCCAGGGTGGTCAAAAGGGTTTTAGCCATAGGGATCCTCGCGGTTGGGTCTGCAAAGCATCAAAGCACAACCGCCTGCAAGCTACCGCAACCTGGAAGCTCCCCCTTCACGAAAACAAGACGCCTTTTCCCAAGCAGTGAAGGTGGAAGGAGCCCGG
>NZ_JANSJH010000228.1:0-675 GCF_047462495.1 Synechococcus sp. H55.2
CTCTCCTACCCAAATCCACGCCAATTGCCTTGGTGGTGTCTTGTGGCTCCGGCGCCTCAGACTCCACGCAAATTTGAATGGAGTAGGAGCCGTCTTGGCGCTTGACCAACGTGGCTGCTTTAGGGTTTGAGCCTGCTAACATGCCGCGCTGGTAGTTACTTATATCCAGCTCAAAGCGTTCGCGTCCCTCAACGGTGGTCAGCGACACCGTCCAGTCTTTTTCCCGAAAAGAGAAGATGCGGGCATCGTAGGTAACAAAGCCAGACTTGAACGCTTTGACCGGACGATTCTTTTGCTGGGCAACCTTGCGGGCAGCGGCCAGCCTTCTGCATACCTGTTGTGCCAGGTTGCTGGAGAGCCCAAAGCGGGTACGAATTGCGCGGTAGCAGAGCGATTGAAGCTTGACTGGGTTGACCACCTTCTCTGGTGTGTTTTGGTTGACCCAGTTGAGTGCTTGTGCAAAAGCAGACAAGGTTGCCTCTAGCTTCACGGCTTGCGAAGCAGACACCTTGAGCTTGCAGGAGATAGTCAGGACTTGGGCCATGTCACGATTATCCATCGTCCGCATTTCTCCCGACCCTGACCCTACGGGTACAGGGCGGGGCTCCTGCGGTTTCTAGCTGAGCAGCCCAGGCAGAGTCAAGCGACCTCCCTAGCGGGCGGTGTCGCCCAACA
>NZ_JANSJH010000229.1:0-673 GCF_047462495.1 Synechococcus sp. H55.2
CAATGCGGTGCTGCTGGGGGAGAGCCGGTTCCAAATGCTGCTGGCCCGCTATCCCTAGGCGGCTCTGGAAGTGGGGATGCGATCCTGAAAATCCTGTTGGTCGAACAGGTACACCGTGCGAATCGGGTAGGGGATGACCAATCCGGCCCGGTCGCAGGCCTGCTTAAGGGCGATCATCACCTGGGTGCGGACGCGGCGCACCTCCGCCTTGCGGGGCCGAGTCCAGTAGCGCACCACACAGTTGATAGAGCTGTCGCCAAAGCCGACGATGTCCAGCTCAAAGGGGGGCTCCGCCAGCACCCCCTCAACTCCCTGCACGGCTTCCCGCAATACCTCCAGAGCTTTGGGCAGGGGTGTGTTGTAGTCGAGGCCAATCTCCAGATCGGTGCGGCGAAAAGGGCGATCGGTTAAGACCGTGATCGGGCTGGTAAACACGATGGCATTGGGGATCACCACCCGTTCTCCTTGGTAGGTGCGAATCTGGGTGGAGCGAATGCTGATTTCTTCAACTGTACCTTCAAAATCTCCGACGATAATCTGGTCATTGAGTTGAAAAGGTTCGTTCAAAAGCAGCAGCACGCCCGCCAGGAAGTTCTTGAAAATATCTTGAAAAGCAAAACCGATGGCCACCGATCCTAACCCCAACAGCCCGATCAGATCTCCCAAGCGCAGA
>NZ_JANSJH010000230.1:0-671 GCF_047462495.1 Synechococcus sp. H55.2
TGGCAACACAAGGTTACCTCAGAGATTGCCCGTCGTTATGACATCGGGGTAACTGAAAAGCTCAACGTCAAGGGCATGACCCGTAAAGCAAAGGGTAAAGGGAAGAAGCGCAAGGCCGGACTAAACAAGTCTATTTTGTCGGTAGGTTTTGCAACCCTCAACCGGCTGCTGACCTACAAAATTGAGCAGAAAGGTGGTCTGGTCTTGTTTCTTCCCACGCAAACCCTTAAGCCGTCTCAGCGCTGTCCAAAGTGTGATGCGATTCACAAGGAGTGGGCAGACCTGAGTAATCGCTACCATGTCTGCCCTGCTTGTGGTTTTGCGATAGAGAGGGACAGGGGGACGGTGATGATACTGTACAACGTTGCCACTAATCAGCAACCGGGGTTGGGAACCCGCCTCGTGAGTCTTGGATGCTTCAGCTCTACTTCACAGACCCGGTACACGGGATCCATGAAGCAACTGGGGCAGAGGAAGAGACAAAAATCTCGCCGTAAAGCGGATGGGGAAACCCCACCCGCCTGCGCGGTGGGGTAGTTCATCTATCACGAAGTTCTTTCCTTTTCGTGCTCAAGTCGGGGCTGACAAGAGTAGTTACGATGTTCTCATCCAGGGAAGCCGCGGAGTTGTCTCGATGGGCCAGGAGATTGCCTCCTTCAGCTTTGGCGCAG
>NZ_JANSJH010000231.1:0-664 GCF_047462495.1 Synechococcus sp. H55.2
CACCAATCGCCTCGGTGGTGTCTCGTGGCTCCGGTGGGTCCTGCTCCACGCCAATTTGGATGTAGTAAAAACCGTCTTGGCGTTTGACCAACGTGGCTGCTTTGGGATGAGAACCCGCCAGCATGCCGCGCTGGTAGTTACCTATATCCAGCTCAAAGCGTTCGCGTCCCTCAACGGTGGTCAGCGACACCGTCCAGTCCCTCTCCCGGAAAGAGAAGATGCGGGCGTCGTAGGTAACAAAGCCAGACTTGAACGCTTTGACCGGACGATTCTTTTGCTGGGCAACCTTGCGGGCAGCGGCCAACCTTCTGCACACCTGTTGTGCCAGGTTGCTGGATAGCCCAAAGCGGGTACGAATTGCGCGGTAGCAGAGCGATTGAAGCTTGACTGGGTTGACCACCTTCTCTGGTGTGTTTTGGTTGACCCAGTTGAGTGCTTGTGCAAAAGCCGACAAGGTTGCCTCTAGCTTCACGGCTTGCGAAGCAGATACCTTGAGCTTGCAGGAGATGGTTAAAACTTGGGTCATGTTGCAATCATACGTCGTCCGCATTTCTCCCGACCCTGACCCCACGGCGGGGCTCCTGCGGTTTCTAGCTGAAGGCGGTCTTGGGGATCCCTTCCTGGGCCAGAGTTTGCAGGACGGCTTGCACCTGCTTGCGGCTAC
>NZ_JANSJH010000232.1:0-659 GCF_047462495.1 Synechococcus sp. H55.2
AAACCAGACGGCCAGAAGGCTCAGACATAGCGGCAACGCAACAGTGAGGGGGGCTAGATCTCTATGCTAGGCTCTTGCCCTTGTAACTGAGAACAAGCAATCCTGTCCCGGCCAGTAATCTAACAAGAACCCTCGTTCTTTAGAGTAGGGAGTATGTCAAAACCCTTCCGCAGGTTGGCTACAACAACACCTGAGTTTTTAACCAACGGGAGCGGAAGAGTTGGGTGACCAAGGAGCCACAACCTCGCCCAAAATGCCTTGGAGATCCCCTACCTGCGGTTGCTGTCCTGATTTTGGCCGGGGGCAACAGCCGCCGCATGGGATCCGACAAGGCTTTGGGGATGGGATCCCCCTCTTACGACGGGTGGCCCAGGTGGCAGCAGCCTATGCCAACGCAGTTTACATTCTCCCCCCCTGGCCGAAGCGCTATGCACCGATGGCGGATCCCGCCTGGCACCTCTGGCGAGAAAATGTTTCCCCGCCTGCTGGGCCAGACTCAAACGATGCTCACCAATTGCAATACCCCCGCCGATTTGCAGCTTGGGCAAAAGCCGGGCAAGGAGTGATCTTTAGGACAAGCCAAGGGGATAGGATCGCCTCGTGTCACAATGGGTGAAGATTTGCTCTGTTTTCTATCTCGGCGCCGTGCTCAAGCCCCT
>NZ_JANSJH010000233.1:0-655 GCF_047462495.1 Synechococcus sp. H55.2
CCCGTCGATCAAGAAAACTTTGATCCCAAGGTGGATCCCCAGTCGCTGCTGGTCTGGCGCACCTTCCCTTCTGAGGAAGAGGAGCAGAATTGGATTGCCCAACAGATCGAGCGCGACCTGAAGCAGTGGAGTTTTCGGCCGGAAGATCTTCTAGTTACAAGTGTAGCCAGCTTCAGAGGGAGCAGACCCTACTGGGAAAGCCTAAAGGCCAGGCTCAAACAAAGAGGAATTAGCGCCCTCATTGCTGGCGAAGATGCCGATCGGGATATTTTCCGCTTGCCGGGGCACGTCACCCTGTCGGGGATCTTCCGGGCCAAGGGCAACGAAGCTTGGAAAGTCTACGTCTGCCAGTTTCAAAACGCCACCGAGCCGGGGCTAAGTGTAGAGGAGCAACTGCGCCGGCGCAATCAAGCTTTTGTGGCCTTGACACGCACCAAGATCTGGTGTGTGGTTACAGGGATCTCCCCCAAAGATCAACTGGCCCCCGCCTTCCAAGAGCTGCGGCAGGCCAAGGAGCAGTACCCCTACCTACGCTTCCCAGCTTTTAACAAGGGATCCCTGCGGCGGGTTCATGAGGTGGATCTGGACTTGGAAGGTGCTTGAAGAATTACCGTCTGCCCTCAAGCGAGCCCAGCTCTGCCATCGCTTTTGCCAT
>NZ_JANSJH010000234.1:0-645 GCF_047462495.1 Synechococcus sp. H55.2
GTTGAGCATGGATGCAATCTTCAGCTAGAAACCGCAGGAGCCCCGCCCTGTACCCCCCTCTGTCCACCCGTATACGGGGGGAAGGCGGGCCGGTCAGGGTCGGGAGGAATGCGGACGACGGATAATCGTGACATGACCCAAGTCCTGACTATCTCCTGCAAGCTCAAGGTGTCTGCTTCGCAAGCCGTGAAGCTAGAGGCAACCTTGTCGGCTTTTGCACAAGCACTCCTCGCGCCAGCGGGCCGTAGGCCTTACTGGGTCAACCAAAACACGCCAGAGAAGGTGGTCAACCCAGTCAAGCTTCAATGGACAGCAGTTGAACCGGGTCAGAGATCACTACTCCCGGTTGAGGGCGGCTATGCAACGCAAGGCCAGCAAGGGCACACGCAGCACTCGGCGCAGGTGTCGGCAACTGCTGCAACGGTTGTCTGGCCGGGAGAGACGCTTTCAAACCTGGGTCAATCACTGCATCTCCAAGTCCATTGTTTCCAGGGCACTGGCCACCCACCGTTTTATTGCCTTGGAAGACCTGACCGGGATCCGGGAGCGTGTCAACCAACAGCCGCGCAGCAAGACGGAGCGGCGGCGGGCGAACAGTGAGGCCTACGGCCCGCTAGCGCGAGGGGCGTTCTACCCGTTGCGGCA
>NZ_JANSJH010000235.1:0-636 GCF_047462495.1 Synechococcus sp. H55.2
CCAGACACGGGCTATGCCAACTTCGGCGTGCGCATCTCCGCCTTGGGCAACCCGGTGCTGGATACCTCCCGCTGGGTGATGGTGGCTCCCATCGGGCCCTGCCCGAACCCTGGCGGCGCTGGCCTGCTGGCCGAGTACTACAACGGCTGGATCAGGAGCCCGCAGAACGAGTACAACCGCAACACAGGGTTTGCCACCAACCCCAGGGGCCAGGAGGTGGGCCCTCTGCCCACCAACCCCCAAGATGTTCAACGCGCCAACCTGCCCTACCTGCGGGCAGTGCGCTGGCCGGATCCGGTGTTCCCGGTCCAGGGGGTGCCGGACGCCATCGGTCAATACAACAACAACGACTACACCAGCAGTGCGCCGCGTTGTCCAACGACCAATTTGGACAGCGCCACCAACGACCAGCGCTGGGCCTGCGTGCGCAACGCTATCGATAATCCAGCTAACCTAGCACCTTTTGCCCGCAGCGGCAGCGGTTTTCCCTGGTGGGGCGGCTTCCAGTACCAGTTCGGTAACAGCACGTCCCGGGATTCAAGGTCTCCCTTCAAGCGGCTGTTGTACAACAATTTCCCCACTTGCAGCGGCTCTTTGTCTGACATTCTGCAGCCCCTTTGCCGCCTGTCGGTGCCG
>NZ_JANSJH010000236.1:0-618 GCF_047462495.1 Synechococcus sp. H55.2
GGTGTATCGTAGATGGTGATTGGGCAGCCTTGCTTGGAATATTGGCGAATGTGGCGGGTAACAGGGCTGCCAACACCAGTGCGGGCCAGCTCATCTTTAAACACCGCGTTGACCAAGGTGCTTTTGCCCACCCCACTTTTGCCAATCACCAGGACATTACAGTGGCCCATTTCTGCCTCTGCTTCCAGCAGGCTCTCTTTGAACAGGTGGCCGGCCCAATCCCAAGGTTCCTGCGGTTTCCCCCCAGCCCGCGCAACTGTTTGATGGGTTAGGCGAATCAGTTTTTCTATCCAGGAGTGGCTTTCTGGCTCCGTTTGCGACATGCTCCATCTCCAGGTACGGGATCAACTGGGCTAACGCTCCCAGTCCAGTGTAAATCGGGAAGATGCGGCTACTCTCTGACCAGCCCACCGGTTCTGC
Organism: Synechococcus sp. H55.2; assembly: GCF_047462495.1. Classification (NCBI taxonomy): domain Bacteria; kingdom Bacillati; phylum Cyanobacteriota; class Cyanophyceae; order Synechococcales; family Synechococcaceae; genus Synechococcus; species Synechococcus sp. H55.2. The sequence goes on from NZ_JANSJH010000236.1 coordinate 421, forward strand.
TGCAACAAGCACTTTGTTGAGAGCTATTCACAAGAACTGTTGAGTTAGACTATGCTGGGGTGAGGATAGCCCCAAGAAACCCTGGATCTGTCCACTCGAGTAGGCTGGACAATTAGCTCTCTTACTTCGGAGAACCTTGCCCTATGTCTGAAACCTCAACCTTGCGCCAGTCCTTCAACAGCGTGCGCAACAACCCTG
>NZ_JANSJH010000237.1:0-609 GCF_047462495.1 Synechococcus sp. H55.2
TCTCCCTCTGGGAGAGGGGCTGGGGGTGAGGGCAGTCTCCCTCTGGGAGAGGGGGCGGGGGTGAGGGCAGTGGCCCCAAGCGCCTGAAAGGTGCCTTAATCTGGTTTGAGATGTCGAGAACTGTACGACCCGGATGCCTGCCTGGCCGGCACGTCGTTTCTATGCAGCTCTGCAGCGAGGGCTGACCCAGCCCTTGGATCGCTGGGTAGCCGGGATCACCCTCTGCAACTTGGCGATTGGGGTGATCTTATTTTTGCTGGGCAACCATACGGCCCCCTATGTGCGGGATTTCAACTGGCAACAGCAGCGGGTGGGATCCCAGGAACTGCAGATGGTGCTGACCTTCAACCGCCCTATGGATGCGGACAGCGTTGCGGCCAACTTGGAGATCCAGCCGCCTCTGCCGGGCCGGATGCACAAGCTGGGCCGCCGCTTTTTTTGGACCCTGACAGAGCCGGCCCCCTACGGCCAGACCTACCGGCTGCGCCTAAAGGCCGCCGTGGATGAGCGGGGCCAGCCCATGGTGCGACCTTTTGAGGGGGAGTTTCGCACGCCGGATCGGCAGTTGTTGGGGATCGGCACGGAAGCAGACCAACGGGGGCGGCTGTT
>NZ_JANSJH010000238.1:0-579 GCF_047462495.1 Synechococcus sp. H55.2
GTGGCCAACCAATGCGCCATTGGGCTGCGCCAGGCGCGCCTGTTCCAAGCTGCCCAAGAGCAGGTGCAAGCCCTGGAGCGGCTTAACCGTCTTAAAGATGACTTTATCAGCACCGTCAGCCACGAGCTGCGCACCCCCCTGGCCAGCTTGAAGATGGCTCTGAAGATGCTGCAGATGGCTCCCTCAACCGAAAAACGAGCTCAATATCTAAGCATTGCCGAGCGAGAATGCCAGCGGGAAATCGAGCTCATCAACGACCTGCTGGATCTGCAGCGCCTGCAGGCGGGGGCCTATGCTCTGGAGGTGCAAGCCCTCACCTGGCGGGAGCTGCTGGGGGATCTGCTGACCGTTACCGAGGAGCGGGCCCACGCCAAGGGGCAGAGCTTTCAAGCCAGCGTCCCCCTAGAAAGCAGCCTCACGACGGATCCCTTGCTGTTGAGCAGGATCCTGCGCGAGCTTTTGCACAATGCCGTGAAATACACGCCGGCCCAGGGATCCATCCGCTTGCAAATTGAAACGGAAAATCGTCAAAGCCGCATCCAGGTCAGCAACAGCCAAGAGATCCCTGCCGAGGAGCTG
>NZ_JANSJH010000239.1:0-569 GCF_047462495.1 Synechococcus sp. H55.2
GCAGGTGGCTTTTTGTTGACGGACAGTCTTTCTTTTGCCTCGGGCTTCGACGAGCTGCTGGTGCCGGGAACCTACTGCGACACCTACGACTCCGAAGGCGAACTTTTGGAAAAGGTTCGCTACTACCTCGACCATCCACAAGAAGCCATCGAGATTGCCCGCCGCGCCTACCAAGCCTTCGACAAACAGTGGCACCCCCGCCACCGCATCCAGAATCTGCTGGACTGGGTGTTTGGCGGAGAGCTGCCCGAACCCTTCCGCTACTCGCCTCGTTCCGAGGTGCGTCACTTTGTCAGCACGGCTAACTCTCACCTGATAGACACCCGCCTGGCTGTGTACGAGCCTGTGCAAGAGCTGCATCGGGTGCAAGAGCGGCTCAAGGTGTTTGTTGGTCGAAGTTGTCCTGAAGTTATTGCCGCTGATTTGCTGGATTTGCCACGCCTGGAGCTGTATGGGGAAGGGAGCTTTGTGGATCCCTGTGCCCTCTTGCAGCAGAGGGGCGTGGCTGAGCGGGTGCATGAGCTAACAGGAGAGCCAGCAAGCTGGCCAGTGTTTGATGTGGCTGTGTG
>NZ_JANSJH010000240.1:0-569 GCF_047462495.1 Synechococcus sp. H55.2
GGGCGTGTTGGCAGGCACCAATCCCAAAGCGGCCACGCTCATCAAGCGCAAAGATGGTTCTTACTACATCCAGATTGGCGTGGAGCACGACCCACCGGAGCCACGAGACACCACCGGGGCGATTGGTGTGGACTTGGGTAGGAGAGATATTGCCCATACTTCTGAGGGGGATAACTGGAATGGACAGCAGTTGAACCAGGTCAGAGACCACTACTCCCGGTTGAGAGCGGCTCTGCAACGCAAAGCCAGTAGGGGCACACGCAGCACTCGGCGCAGGTGTCGGGAGCTGCTGCAACGGCTGTCTGGTCGGGAGAGGCGCTTTCAAACTTGGGTGAACCATCGCATCTCCAAGTCCATTGTTGCTAGGGCACAGGCGACCCACAGCTTTATTGCCTTGGAAGACCTGACTGGAATTAGAGAACGTACCAACCAACAGCCGCCCAGCAAGACGGAGCGGCGGCGGTCAAACAGTTGGGCGTTCTACCAGTTGCGGCAGTTTGTGCAGTACAAGGCCGCCAGAGCAGGAATCCAGGTTGTGGTGGTGCCGCCTGCCTACAGCTCGCAGACCT
>NZ_JANSJH010000241.1:0-557 GCF_047462495.1 Synechococcus sp. H55.2
CCTCAAAAGAAGAGGTGGGAAACTTGCTCACTGCCCACCAGCATACCCTAGCCGTAGGGATTGATAGTCGGGACCACCGAAAGCCTGCGCCAGTCTTGGGGAATCGCCTGGGGTTGATCCCAGAGAGGGCTTTGAGTTATCCAAAGGGCATCCCTGCACCTTATGGACTGTGGGCCATGTCGTCTCTACCCCCAATCGCATGGGAAAAACTGCCAGGCGCGAGGCTTTGGAACTGGCTCAGCTCATTCCCCCCAACCTTTGATCGCCTCCAACTTTGGCCTGGGCAGCAAGGTGGTGGTGAAAGCCCCCAAGTGGCTGTACGTGCCCAGGGTGAGATCCCGGAGATTGGCTTGTTCCTGGAGATGTGGCGCGGACAAACAGCCGAGACCCAAGCCAACTGGTTGCAGCGGTGGACTGCCGACGGGAATTTGCTCCTATGGGGAATTGAACAAGTAGAGCAGGAGCGGCAGCAGCAGCCCTTGCCCAAGCCCGTCGGGAACAACAGCGCCTAGCCGCAAAATTGCGGGAGTTGGGCGTCGATCCTGAGGCAATCGACT
>NZ_JANSJH010000242.1:0-547 GCF_047462495.1 Synechococcus sp. H55.2
TTCCCGAAATTCGCTCTGAAGAGCTGCTGCGCTACACCGTGATTGGGTCGCGGCGGCCCAGCGTCTACTTTTGGGCGGTGGCGCTGACAGGGGGTGGGCTGGGCTTTACCCTGGCCGGTCTTTCCAGCTATTTCCACCGCAACTTGCTTCCCTTTTCCGATCCCGCCAGCCTGGTGTTCATTCCCCAGGGCATTGCCATGCTCTTTTACGGTGTGCTCGGATCCCTGGCGGGGCTGTATCAATGGCTGAGCCTGTACTGGAACCTGGGGGGCGGCTACAACGAGTTCAACCGCCGCACCCAGAAGATAACGCTGGTGCGGCAGGGCTTTCCGGGCAAAAACCGCGAGGTGCGGCTGGAATACGACTTTGCCGAGGTGCAAAGCCTGCGGGTCGAGCTGCGAGAAGGCCTCAACCCCCGCCGAGTTATCTACTTGCGGGTGAAAGGACGCGGCGACATCCCCCTCACCGGCGTTGGCCAGCCCCCTCCCCTGGCCGAGATCGAAAACCAAGCAGCCGAGATCGCCCGCTTTCTCAATGTCAGCCTAGA
>NZ_JANSJH010000243.1:0-545 GCF_047462495.1 Synechococcus sp. H55.2
GGCTCAGGGGCACGCACGTTTTGGGGCACAAAGGGATCCGCCCGTCCGGCCCCACTTAAGGCCCGCTGGGTTTCCTGCTCCCGATCCACCGGTGGGATCAGGCTAGAGGCAGCTTGGGTAGCCTGCAGAAGAGAAGGCACCGGCGGAGGTTGGTCGGGAGCAGTTTGGCCAAAGCCTTCGGGCAGGCTCGCCGTTTGTTGCCGGGCAAGAGCCTGCATCTGGCTGGCTCCCCGCGCCAGAGTAGCGTTCATATCCTGTTCCCAACGGCCTGAGGCGTTGAGCCGCATAACTACAGGGCTGCTGCCGCCGCGCGACTCCACCCAGATCTCGGCTTCTGTGTCGCTCAGCCGACGGGAGCGGAGGATGCGCGATCCCGGCGGCAAAAGCGGCTGCAGCGCCAGCTCCGCTTCGGGAACCGCTTGTTCGTTGGCCAAAGCAGAAGATAAACGAGGGGACAAGCACAACATGCCCCCTGCCGACAGCAGGAGGATCCCAAGTGAGAGCAGTTGGCGACCAGGCGAAGATTTCAGCATAGAGACCACCGG
>NZ_JANSJH010000244.1:0-517 GCF_047462495.1 Synechococcus sp. H55.2
ACAGGTGTTATTGTCTCAGCTTTGGCCGGGCTTGTCCCCAAAAACCCAAGTGGGGGCTCAGAATAGGCTAAGCCTAAGACGTTGCCTCCGGCAGCCTTACCGGACACCCCAAAAGCTGGCCCAATTGCTCCGCCTCCGCCCTTGCCTTGCCATTGTCATAACCGAAACTGAGATGCAACAAAGGCTCTCCCGATGCCAGCTCCACCTTCACCGAAAAATAACTATCGCCATCGGAATCTGTTGACCTCTCAACTACAACTTGCTGAACATCTCTGAAGGAATAAGTTTTCCGCCCCCTTACACCAAAGGGAGTGAGGTACTCCACCAGGATCTGGTTGAGGGAGCGGTCAAAGGTCAGCCGACGCCTCTTCCTACTTAAAGCGAGTATTAGCGATAGAACCCCCACTCCTGCTGGAGCCAGAGCAGCGACACCCAAGAAATCCTCTAAGACAAAACCATCGCCATCGCCGGCCACCAAGAGCTGGCTCTCTGCACTCATCCGAAACGATTGGATCTT
>NZ_JANSJH010000245.1:0-517 GCF_047462495.1 Synechococcus sp. H55.2
CAGCGGCAGGGGCAAGAGTCGCAGGATTGTCTGGGGCAAGAGTCGCGGCACTCATCCCCAGTCTGTTTTCTGGGCCTATTGCGAAGATCTGCGGCTACCTCACTTTCGGCTACATCCGAATATTCCCCTGTTTCACGACATCGCCAAAGCCTTTGGCATGCAAGATATCAACTTCGAGAGCCACCCTCGGTTTTCCCGCAAATACCTCTTGCGCGGAGAAGATGAGGCCAAGGTTCGCCTGCGCTTCGATCCTAGTTTTCTTAGCTTTTTGGAGCAACATGCTCCTTGTTGTGCCGAGGGATCCGGGCCGCAGCTTATCGTTTGGCGGGATGACCAACAGGTGAGTCCAGAAAAAATGGCAGACCGGCTGCGCTTCGGGGAAGAATGGGTGCAAAGACTGCGGCTGCGTCGCGTTTAGCCCTCCGGATCCTCCCTCAAGGCCACTCCCTGGGTATGATGAGAGGAAGAGTTTAAAAAACGTAACGTGTCTTCCTCATTGTCCCAGGCGGTTGTTCTG
>NZ_JANSJH010000246.1:0-503 GCF_047462495.1 Synechococcus sp. H55.2
CCAACACCGACACCGACGCCCACACCAACCCCAACACCGACGCCTAGTCCGTCACCTTCCCCAGGCGAAGGGATCCGGCTGGTGAAGCGGATCAGTGCCGTCAACGGCCTTCCCATCCGTGAGTTCTTCGACGAGCCCACAGATCCCAACGACAACCCAGGGATCCCTTGGCCGGGCGGGGCAGCAACCTTCCTGCAAGGTGCCGTCAACCAGCCGGTACGTCCGGGAGCGCGGGTGCAGTTTGCCATCTACTTCCTGCTGGATTCGCCCAGCTCGACGCTGACGGTGTGCGATCCCCTCGTCCCTGGTCTTGGCTATGTGGCAGGCAGCTTGTCCTTGACACCGGCAGGTGGCTCTCCAGTGGCTCTGAGCGATGCGGTTGATGGGGATGGGGGAGCTTTCATCCCACCGGGACAAGCGGTGCCGCCGACCTGCGGCGGCATCACCAACTCCAACGGAGTGGTGGTGGTCAATGTGGGGGGATCTGGCACTGCCGGGGCCAT